>JAISDR010000124.1 GCA_031264645.1 Prevotellaceae bacterium
AATCCACGAAAAAATGGGTCTGCGGCACGAAAAAATGGGTCTGCGGCACAGAAAAATGAGTCTGCGGCATACTCGGAGTAAGGAAATCCCATTTTATTTTTTACACGTTACTTAAGCCCGAAGGACAAAACAAGTTTGCGAGACGCTTTGGGCTTAAGCCCGAAGGACAAAACAGGTTTGCGAGACGCTTTGGGCTTAAGCCCGAAGGACAAAACAGGTTTGCGAGACGCTTTGGGCTTAAGCCCGAAGGGCAAAACAGGTTTGCGAGATGCTTCTTATATAATATAATTGCCATTTTATTTTTTATAGTTTATAAAACCTTAGGAATGCGAAATCATCAAGATATAACAGTTCGTTTTCCGAACATGTTCCGGAGTTTTCCGAACATGTTCCGGAGTTTTCCGAACATGTTCCGAAGTTTTCCGAACATGTTCCGAAGTTTTCCGAACATGTTCCGAAGTTTCCGGATAGCTGTCCGGAGTTTCCGGATTACTATCCGAAGTTTCCGGATTACTATCCGGAGTTTCCGGATTGCTATCCGAAGTTTCCGGATTACTATCCGAAGTTTCCGGATTGCTATCCGAAGTTTCCGGATTGCTATCCGAAGTTTCCGGATTGCTATCCGAAGTTTTCCTTTTTCGATAGCTGACTGTTATATATTGTTTATTTTTCATTACATAATGGCTTTGAATACCGGATAGCACGTGAACGTAACATCCTTGCCAATTTCGTAATACGGTACATATTCCAGCGCCTTGTCCTCGCCTTCGATGCTGAAGTGAAGCGGCTTTCCGGCAACGGGTTTCAGTTTGGAGGCAAATTTCGCAGTCTCCGACGACAGGTTGAAGACGCCGTTCTGTACGGATTCGCCGCTCAGAGCCATCAGTCTGCCCGAAAACTCACAATATCGTCTGCCGCAAATTTTGCAATCTGTAATTCGTAATAACAGTATTTTATCGAATCATATTTCGGCAAACAGTATTTTATTCCTACCTTTGCGGCAATATTTTATTTTTATACAGATATGGAAGCAAGGCTATTACGCCTGAACAGGCACTGGGAAGGGCAAAAATACCTCTCCCTGCATGAACGGGATTTGCTCGGGAACCTGCGAAAGAAAAAGGATTTACCCCATATACAGGTACTGACAGGCGTCCGCCGAAGCGGGAAATCGACCATTTTCCGGCTGATGATAAACGACTTGATGGATGCGGGAACAAATCCCGGAGAAATCCTGCTCCTCAACATGGATGAACACTTCTTTACCTCGCTGTGGACAAACGCAGCCGGACTGTATCAGGTGGTGGAAACGGCTGAAAAACTCACCGCCGTGAAGGTCAAGTATCTTTTTCTTGACGAGATACAGCAGGTGAAGGACTGGGAACTGTTTGCCAAAGGCGCTTACGATACGCAGCGTTTCAACAAGATATATATCACAGGCTCCAATTCCGACCTGCTGCAGAACAGGTTTGCAACGCTCCTTTCCGGACGGTATTTTGCCAATACGGTGCGTCCGCTTTCGCTGAAGGAATGGATGCTGCTGCACGGCTTTCCCGACCGTTACAGTACAGTTGCCCGCCGTCCCGAACTGCTGCGCCTGCTGGATTCGTTTATGAAATACGGCAGTTTTCCCGAAATCGCACTGGAACTTTCGGAAGACGAAATCAAAACCGAACTCCTGAACAGCTACTACGAATCTGTTGTACTGAAAGATTGCATTGTTTACAATCAGGTGCGCGACAGCAGCCTTTTTTACCGCCTTCTTCATTTCCTGCTGTCCAATGCCGGAGCTCCGTTTTATTATACCAGTCTGGCAAAAGCGGTCGGCAGCAACGAAAATACGGTGCGCAACTATCTTGAATATGCCCGCCGGAGCTATATTATTTCCGACGTGACTAACTTTTCGTTTTCGCTGAAAGAAGAAACACGGTCGCAGCACAAGGTTTACGGCGTCGACACGGGACTGATGAACGCCGTCGGCTTTCAATTCATCCGTCGTGGCGGCATGTTGCTGGAAAACGTTGTGTATAACGAACTGGTCAATAATGGATACAGCGAAATCGCCTTTGCCTGGCAACAGGGCGGCGAATGTGATTTTATCGCCAAGCGCGAAGGAGAATATCATGCGTTTCAGGTCTGCCACGAACTGACTCCCCTGAATCAGGCACGCGAAACGACAGGCTTCAATCTGTTCGGGAAACTTTCCCTCGCTTCCAAAACAATACTGACATACAATCAGGAGGATACTCTTGACAGCATCCCTGCAGTTCCGTTCTGGCAGTTCTTTGGAATTGAATGATAAACAGCCGGGACTCACTCCATCCATCCATCATCCATCCATCCCTCCATCCATCCATCCATCCATCCATCCGTAAGCTGAAGCATACGGTGAATAAAGTGTCGTCCCTGCGGGACTTTTGTCGTCGTGATGATTGACAGTCTACAGTCTCCGTCCACAGTCTCATCCGCAAGATACCAGTAATGATCGATAAGTCCCGTCAGGGGTTGAATCAACTGCAGTTTGCTATCATATGCAAGCCTTAAAAGGCTTGTGATGGGAGGTAAACGGTTTTCTATTGATATTAATGTCCTGCGGACAATTCAAATGCGGAATTTTGTCATACATCCTAAAGAGTTGTATAAATAAATTAAAAAAGTGTATTAATTTTGCGGCGCAAAACAATAATTGGAAAATGCAATTAAAGGAAACGCAACATATTGAATTTAAGCCGGGTTTTAATAATGATGTTATTGAAACTTTGGTTGCTTTTGCCAATACCAAAGGTGGAAAAGTATTTATTGGCGTCGATAATAATGGCAAACCGATTAAGAATTTTACTATTGGAAAAGAAAGCATACAAAACTGGATAAACGAAATTAAAACCAAAACACAGCAGCAGATTATTCCCGACTGGGAAATTGTAAAAATGCAAAATGTGGATGTGGTTACATTCAGCATTCAGGAATATCCGATAAAACCGGTGTCGTGTCGTGGCAAATATTTTAAAAGAGTGAACAATTCCAATCATCTATTGTCGGTTACGGAAGTGGTTAATATGCACTTGCAGACGCTTAATGTCAGCTGGGACGCTTACCCCGACACGGGTCATTCTCTTGACGATATTTCGTTCGAAAAGGTACAGAATGCCATCGAAATTCAAAAATCCAATCATTTAACCATTAATGAATCTCCTTTACCGTTTTTGCTCAAAAACGACTTAATTCGCGACGAAAAACCTGTAAATGCAGCATTACTGATGTTCAAAAATAAAGAATCGGTAGAAACAACCATTGAATTGGGCAGATTCAAAACGCCGATAGCAATTTTGGACACCTCGCGCACTCAAAGCGATATAATCACGCAGGTAAATCAGGTACTGGATTTTGTGCGTAAGCATATCAACGTAGAAATTATCATAACGGGCGAGCCGCAAAATATACAAAAGTGGCAATATCCTTATGAAGCGATTCGCGAGATTGTTCTCAATATGATTATTCATCGCGATTATCGCTTGCCTTACGATTCGATAGTGAAAATTTTTGATAACAAAATTGAATTTTACAATCCTGGAAAGTTACCTGAAAGCATGGATATAGATGATTTATTTTCAGGAAATTATAAGTCTACGCCCCGCAACCGAAAAGTTGCCGACTTTTTCAAAAATTTGGGCTGGATAGAAAAATACGGTTCGGGAATAGGCAGAATACGAGCTTATTTCAAAGAAGCAAAACTGCCCGAACCGGAATTCAGACTAATTTCCGAAGGATTTCAGGTAACGGTGTTTTTGCCTGAAAATGCTGCGAAGAAAACTACCCGGAAAACTACCCAGAAAACTACCCGGAAAACTACCAGGGAAATCCTGCAGGCGATAAAGCAAAAACCTGAAATAACAAGGTCTGAATTATCAGAAATAGTTGGAATTTCAGAAGATGGAATCAAATGGAATTTAGCAAATCTCAAAACCCGGGGCGTTATCGAACGCATTGGCGCAGATAAAGGCGGCTACTGGAAAATTATCAAATAGAAACTCTTTAAAGCAGTTTTACGAAAAGAATTGGAAGCAGGAGAGACCAGGACTTATCGATCATCACTGGTATCCTGCGGACGAGGCTGTAGACTGTCAATCATCACGACGATAAAAGTCCCGCAGGGACGACATTTTATTAACCGTATGCTTCAGCTTACGGAAAAAAGCCTCCTGTTCGCATATCTAAATTGGCGACATTGAACATTTCTACATTTTTATATCACAATTTTAGCCCGCACGAAGTATAATAATTTAATAATAATTAATAAGTAACAATAAAATATGTATTTAAAACAACAAACAGTAAACAGTAAGAAATTTATATAAAAACAAGAAATTCTATTATGAGAAAAAGCAGTTTATTTTTATTTGCCGCTCTGTTTTTCGGCGTCGGCATGAATGCGCAGACATTGCGCGGGCATGTTTACACCGAAGAAAACGGCAAAAAAGTCCCCTTATATGGGGCGATCGTCTATTTTTCGGGTACAGCCGGCGGCGTCGAAACGGACAGGACAGGATCATTCGTTATAGAAAAAAGGAATGCGAATGAAAAGTACCTGACGGCAAGCATGGTCGGATTCACTTCCGACAGCCTGCCGGCAGACGGAACGGCGGACAAGCTTGAGTTTACGCTTTTCGAAGGCGTCGAGCTTGAGGGAGTTACGGTGTCCAAAAATCGCGACGGAGTGCTTATATCCCGCCTCACGTCGGCAAAAACGGAGCTGATTACATCGACCGGCTTGAAGAAGCTGGCATGCTGCAATCTCTCGGAAAGTTTCGAGAACAGCGCAAGCGTTACCGTCGGCTTTACCGACGCCGTTTCGGGAGCCAGACAGGTACAGCTGCTCGGCTTGCAGGGCGTCTACAGCCAGCTGCAGATCGAGAACATACCCGCGCTGAAGGGCTTGCTGTCGAATTTCGGCTGGAGCTACCTGCCGGGCAGCTGGATGGAATCGATACAGATATCCAAGGGAGCCTCGTCCGTGGTGAACGGCTATGAATCGGTTTCGGGTCAGATCAATCTCGAAATGAAAAAGCCGAACTACACCGAGCCGCTGTTTGTCAATCTGTATGCCGACCATCTCGGACGCTACGAGGCAAATCTGACCTCTGCGGTGCAGGCGGGGAAGGACTTGTGGACGGGTCTGCTCGTGCACGGCTCGACCGACGCCGGTACGCACGACTACAACGGCGACACTTTTCTCGACATGCCAAAGTCGAAATTTGTCAATGTGTTCAACAGGTGGTTCTATCTTCCCGAAGACGGCGTGCAGTCGCGCACCGGTATCAGGTTCCTGTACGACGAAAGGCAGGGCGGACAGGACTTTTCGCACGGAGATCATAGCGATCACGGCGAACCGTACGAAACAAATATCAGGAACAGGGGATTCACTCTTGAAAACAAAACCGGTTTCTTTGTTGGTTCAAGGGAAGGACAGAGCATCGGGATTATCAGCAGTTTCAACCACGTGAATGAAGATTTGATATTTGGACGGAAATCCTTTGGCGGGATACAGAATTCGTTCTACGGCAATGTGCTGTTCAGGTCTGATTTCGGCAAGTCGCACCAGTACACGGTGGGCGGAAGCTTTGCGTACGACAACTATATCACCCGTTTCGAAGACAGGCTGATGTTCAACATGACGCCGCAAACGGCGATTGACCGGCACGAAACAGTTCCCGGACTGTTTGGCGAATACACTTATTCATATCTCGAAAAGTTCACATTCCTGCTGGGTCTCAGGGAAGATTACAACAGTCATTACGGCTGGCTGTTTACGCCGAGGGCAAATGTCCGCTACGGCATAATTGAGGAGATAGTGGTGAGAGCCTCGGCGGGACGCGGCTACCGTTCGCCGAATGTGATTTCCGACAATATCGGGCTGCTGGCAACTTCCCGAAAATTCGAACTGGAGGGCGTCGACGGGCTTGAGATTGAAGAGGCGTGGAACTACGGCGGAAATGTCAGTTTCTACATACCGGTCTGGAATGAACAGACTTTGACCCTCAGCATGGACTACTTCCATACGCAGTTCCGGAATCAGGCGGTAATCGACGTGGAACGGAACCGCAACAGCGTATTTTTCTACAACATGCAGGGCGATTCATACGCCGATGCATGGCAGGTGGACGTCGCGCTGAGTCCGTTCAGGGGATTCGACGTCTTCACCGCATTCCGTTATAACGATACCAAAGTTACGTATACCGAAAACGGAGTTCATCACAAAATGGAAAAGCCTCTGACGTCCCGCTATCGCGGACTTGTCAATCTGGCTTATGCAACCAGCCTGCGGAAATGGGTTTTCGACTTCACGGCGCAACTCAACGGTCCGTCGCGAATACCCGGACTGAACGGATATGATTCGGAACTGAAACATTCGACGCCGTTCCCGATTTACTTTGCGCAGATAACAAAGAATACGAAACACTTCGACGTCTATCTCGGCGTCGAAAATATACTGGATTTCAAACAGGATAATCCCATACTCAATCCCGACCTCCCTTTCAGCAGGGACTTTGATTCTTCGCTGGTCTGGGGACCGATTATCGGACGGAAAGTATACGCGGGCATAAGATTGAGAGTTAAGAACTAAAAACTAAGAACTAAGAGTTGAGGGACATTACCATTTAAATAATAAATAACCATTTAATATGTATAAAGTATGAAATATTTTAGATTTTTATTTGTGATGCTTGTATTGTTTACAGGCTGCGGTGAAAAGGATGGGAAACAGGAACAGACGATTTCCTTCAATCCCCTGTTACCGCATAATTTGAGCGAAGGCTCGTTTACGCTAAGCGCTGCCGCATCGTCGGGATTGCCCGTGTCGTTCAGCAGCAGCGACCCGTCAATCGCCTCGATAAGCGGAAATACGGTTACGCT
>JAISDR010000204.1 GCA_031264645.1 Prevotellaceae bacterium
GGCGGCAAAACGGAAATCAGAGAACTGTTCGACGAACTCGAACCTTACGGAATACTGCAGTTTGTAAGGTCGGGAAGCGTGTCGATCACACGCTCTAAATACGAACAACTGTCGGACGTGACAATGTGCTGATGGGTCAATTATCCGTTAGCTAAAGCTGACGGCAATATTTATTGTATGCTTATGGTAATTAATCAGGGAACTTTGGAATCCATTCCTTCACAATACGAGAGCATTCTCGCCGAAAAAAATTTTAGCTTCGATACGCTCTCCATCGTACGGGCGATGTTTGGCATAGCCGTACTGATATTTATCGCGTGGCTGTTCAGTACCGACCGCAGGGCAATATCATGGAGTACGGTGATAAAAAGTCTTGCAATACAGATTATCATTGCTTTTCTGGTGATGTTTGTTACTCCGGTGCAGGATTTCTTCAATTTTTTCGGCTCATGCTTTATCGCCGTACTTGGCTGGACAAAAGCGGGGAGCGAGTTTCTGTTCGGCGCATTCCTCGATACCGGCAAGTTCGGCTATATTTTCGCCTTCCAGATACTTCCGACGATTATTTTCTTTTCGGCATTCACAAGCCTGCTGTTTTATCTTGGGATACTGCAAAAAGCTGTATGGCTGTTTGCATGGCTGATGTCCCGGCTGATAAAACTGTCCGGCGCGGAAAGCCTGTCCACGGTTGCAAATATTTTTGTGGGAATGAATGAGGCGCCTTTAGTCGTAAAACCATATATCTCAAAGATGAGCAAATCGGAACTGATGCTGGTGATGACGGCAGGAATGTCAACCATGGCGGGAGGCGTTCTGGCGGCATATATCGGAATGCTTGGAAACGGAATGCCCGAAATCGAAATACAGTTCGCACGGCATCTGCTGGCGGCTTCGGTAATGGCAGCGCCCGGAGCGGTAGTCATATCGAAAATACTTGTACCGCAGACTGTGGCGGTGGAACAGGACGCCGAAATCTCAAGGGACAGGCTCGGAGCCAACATACTCGAAGCTATAAGCATAGGTACTGTAGACGGACTTAAACTTGCAGGAAACGTAGGCGCGATGCTGCTGGTATTCTATGCGCTGATTGCCGGAGGAAACAGCATTATCGCTTTTCTGGGCAGCTTTAGCCTGATTTCCATGCTGTCTTTCTGTCTGTCGGCTGTTGCGGGATGCCGGATTTATTCGATTCTGTCCGGAAAATACGGACGGATTTCACGGTATGCGCTATATGCATCCGGAGCGGCGCTTGTCTGCGGAATGATTGATATTTACCTGAAAAACAAATACGGAACTCAAGGCGTCCTGCCATTGCCCCTGCTTACAGCGCTTGCGGGAATATTTTCGGGGACGCTGATTGCCCGCATCTTCCTGCGCAGGAACAAGCCTTCCCGAATCAGGTATTACGAAACAGGCTTCGGAGCGCTGTCCCTGCTTTTCGTAAGCCTTGCCCTGTTCCATTCATTCGGCGACAGTATAAACGCGACAGTATCGAGCCTCACCGACGGACGCCATACGGAACTGTCAATGCAGCTTATTCTCGGATATGTTTTCTCGCCGGTTATCTGGCTTATCGGCGTGGCAATTCAGGACGTCCCTTTAGTCGGACAGCTTTTGGGACAGAAGATCATACTTACCGAATTTGTGGGATACAACGAGCTGTCGAATATGATATCTGCCAATCTGTTTACCGAAACAAAGTCGGCGATAATGGCTACGTATGTTTTGTGCGGATTTGCCAATTTCGCTTCGGTAGGTATCGAAATCGGAGGAATCGGCTCAATCGCCCCAAACCAGAGAGCGACACTGTCAATCTTCGGAATGAGAGCTTTACTCGGAGGAACACTTTCAGCGCTGATTTCGGCAGCAATAGTCGGGATGATGATGTAAACCGCAGGATTTTCTTCCTGTTGGCATATCGCAATTTGATTCATTAATTATGAAGTGTTTATCATTCCCATGAAAAAAAAATCACGCAAAGTGATACAGGATAAAAAGAAAACACTATCTTTGCACTCGATTTTGAAAGGTAGTAATTTATATAATTATTTAAAATTGAACGACATGGATGTATTGACAATAAAATCGCAACAGGACTGTATGTACGATTGCATATCATTGGGAGAAGTGATGCTGCGTTTCGATCCGGGTAACGGACGCATACGCACGGCGCGCCAGTTCCATGTGTGGGAAGGCGGAGGAGAATATAATGTATCCCGCGGACTTACAAAGTGTTTTGGTCTGAAAACCGCTGTTGTTACTTCGTTCGCAAAAAACGACATTGGCTATCTTGTCGAGGATTTTATCATGCAGGGAGGAGTCGATACGCGCTTCATTAAGTGGGCGGACTTCGACGGCGTTGGACGTACTGTTCGCAATGGGTTTAACTTCACCGAACGCGGTTTTGGAATCCGTGGCGCAAAAGGCGTGTCCGACAGGGGAAATACAGCCGCATCCCAGCTGAAAAAAGGCGATATCGACTGGGAATATATTTTCGGAAAATGCGGCGCGAGATGGTTTCATACTGGCGGTATTTTTGCCGCTCTGTCGGAAACTACTCCCGAAGTGGTGATCGAAGCTACACGGATTGCTAAAAAATACGGTACCGTGGTATCATACGACCTTAACTATCGTCCTTCGTTGTGGAAATCAATAGGCGACAAGGCTAAAGCCCGGGAAGTGAACAGGGAAATAGCCAAATATGTCGATGTGATGATTGGAAACGAGGAAGATTTTACCGCCTGCCTTGGTTTTGAAATAGAAGGAACGGACGAAAAGTTAACAAAACTGGATATTTCGGCTTATCGGAGTATGATTGAAACGGCAACCGGGGAATATCCCAATTTCAAGGTAATTGCTACTACTCTCAGAACAGTGAAATCGGCTACGGTCAATTCGTGGGGCGCAATATGCTGGGCTGACGGAGTTTTTTACGAAGCTGCTCATCGCGAAGATCTCGAAATATTCGACCGTGTTGGCGGAGGCGACAGTTTTGCGTCGGGACTGGTGTATGGATTCCTGAAATTCAACGACGCTCAAAAAGCAGTGGAATACGGAGCTGCTCACGGCGCTCTTGCCATGACAACCCCGGGAGATACATCAATGGCTGCTCTCGACGAAGTCGAAAAACTGGTAAAAGGAGGAGGCGCACGCGTGGATCGCTGATATAAATATATTGTCCTATGGTGTAATGGTAGCACTGCAGATTCTGGCTCTGCCTGTCTAGGTTCGAATCCCGGTAGGACAACAATAAACTCTTAAAAATATAAACATAAAGGACTAAAACGGGAACTATATCCTTTAGTCCGTGAAAGAAATATGCATTTCAAAATACAGGCAAATTTATTAAAAGAACGGGCTTACGCTTTTCTTGACTTCAAATAATCAAAATTTCGTTCATTGTGTATGCTTCGCGTTCAAACGGGCAGTTACGATAGCCATATCCTGCCCACAAATACAAGTATATCATTTTGTCTTTTTACTGCAAATCATCTATTTTTTCCTCCAGCATTTTGAGTTCCCTGTCAAAATCCGATTCATAGCTTTTATCCTGAATAACACGAAATTTATTGTATTCCTCATACGCCTTAATTTTTGCCTGTTCGGCGGTAATCTTTCCTGTATCCAGCAAAACAGGGTAAGACGAAAGTTCGAGAAAACTGTTGAGAAACATCGCCCAGTCTTCCATTGTAGTAGTGATATGGCGTTTAGCGCGGTTTTCCGCCAAATCAAGATATGCCGATACAATCTGGTTGAGTTCCGCGATATGCGCCTCCGACAAATAATTTTTAGCTATATTAACGTCCGATTTCATAATTTTACCGTGCGGTGCAAGTTTCCAGTTTGTCAAGCCCATATTCAGTTTTGAGGCGTCGGCGTGCGTGTAAATAATTTCAGCCGCCGTTTGTCCGGTTATTGCCCAGTGCAGTTTGTTTTGCACCTTGGCGTAAAAATGCCGTGTAGTCAGCGAATCCTTTTGGTAATCATCCGCCGTTGCATAAATATCGGTTATTTTTTGATACAAAAGCCGTTCAGACGTACGAATTTCCTGAATCCGTTCCAAAACCAGCTGAAAATGTTCCCTGCTCCACTTGTCGCCTTTTTTGAAACGTTCGTCGTCCATCGCAATACCGTTGCGCAAAAACTCGCTCAAAACCTGCGTTGCCCAGATGCGAAACTGCGT
>JAISDR010000208.1 GCA_031264645.1 Prevotellaceae bacterium
GGTATGCCGAATATACGGAAGCCAGCGATGAAGTGGAACAGTTATTTCTGGACGGGAAAGCCCGGCCGGTCGTTACGGTAAGCGCCAGCGAGGTTATAACCGGATATGTCCTGTTACCGGAGAACGAAACGCAAGCCCCCGCCGGTGAAGCGGACGCCATTTTGAAACTTGAAAAGCAGGATATGCGCAACAGGGAAATAGCGGTTGAAAACATTGTCGATGACACACGCAAATACATACGCGAAACGGAAATGCCACAAAGCGATTTTACCGAATTTGAGGATAAACTGTTGTACTTTATCATGCTGGAAGACCTAAAAAGGGAACATTTCGCGC
Organism: Prevotellaceae bacterium; assembly: GCA_031264645.1. Classification (GTDB taxonomy): domain Bacteria; phylum Bacteroidota; class Bacteroidia; order Bacteroidales; family UBA932; genus JAIRLF01. Next base: position 337 of record JAISDR010000208.1, read on the forward strand.
TCTTTACGGAATCTCCCGACGGATGGCATTTGAGTGAAGAAGAAAAAATCACGGTTATCAACAATCTGACAGAGGAACAAAAGACCGTTATCCGTCGGGATTATCTGGTCAAACACCTGTCCGATGCTTTCGGAGTATCGAAAAAATCCTACCTGATGCTTGAGTTTGCAAGGCTGCACTTTCCCGAAGCGCTGGCGGAAACGGAAAACAGGTACAACGGAATATATACCAAACGCCACGAACGGATTACGGAAAGGCTGGACGCCTTGAAAAACGAGGTTCAGGAAGTGGCATAATATCAACAGTAAACAGTGGGCGGGAGAAATTCCGCCCGCTACTTTTTTCATGAGCATCAAGCGGGTAAAAAAAGCAGCAAAAAACCGTTTCTAAATTCTTTACAGCCAGAAAAATTTCTGCCGTTACAGTTTATCCAGCGCTTCTTCTGTCGTTTTCTTTCCGTTGGCTAATTCTCTGTGCCATTCGGAGATTAATTGGATGTTATTTATTAAACCCCCAATTATCAAAAATAAAAGATAAAATTCTATCCCTTCGCTCAGTAATTTGCTTTTCATCCCAAAACGAATTTGACCCTTGTTCTGCAAGTATATTTAATTCATCTCTAATTTCTTTATGAGAATAAAAATCACTGTCATACAAATCTATTTTCGTTATCGGATTGTGATCGCGCTTTTCCGAATTATCGCCACGAACCATTAATGTTAAGTTCCCGATATTGTTAAGCCAATTATTCTTGAAATCTTCTGTATATTTTCTGAAATCAGGATTTTGCGGCGTAATATGATCAACTGTATTTTCCAGTCGTTTTCCCCAGAACTTGTTTTTATATTCTATCGGAGACAGTTCCCTGGTGCGATGTTTCCATCGCAGGAAATTTTCATATTTCCAAAGAACATATCTTATATGATTATGATAATGATATGTCGAATTGAAATAATTGATACAGTTATCGTTAAAGTTCCACCAAGGCTGAAAACCCGAAATTTGAATATTATTTAATTCATTTTTCAAATCATGTTCATTGCCACTGTATTGTTTCGCAATATGGCGAAAATTATTTGTTCGATAATCGGCAATTTTGTACTCTAATTTAAACAGAATATTTTCAATCTTTCTTGTGATTTCTTCAATTAAATCTTCATTTTGTTTGTGATAATGAAATAGTTTAATTAGTAAGGGTAAAATATTGGATGAATCCAAAATCATAACATCGGCAACAGCACAATTTTGCTCTGCCCTTTTCTCAATTTCTTCTACGGAATAAAAAGTTTCTTTGAGATTATTTACAAATTCAATAATCCATTTTTCTTTTTCCTTATTGTCCTGATTTTTTTCCAGTTCTTTTTTTACATTATCCATTGGTGCATCCCAGCCGGATAAATATGCGGTACAGTGATGCGATAAAACAGCATCCTCGGAAAGACCGGAAATACGTTCGGTTTGTTTATAAATATCTGAAAAAACTGTTTCAATATCCTTGATTTCACTTTCAGGATTGTCATTTTCGGAAACAGAATAGATTTTGTGCATCAAAAAAGCCTTCAGTTTTTCAAGTACGGTCAAATCCTTTCCTCTGTCGTTTTGGAAAGCAAAAATTTGGGTCGCCTGCATTTTAGCGTCATTTCCAACCAATTCAAATGTTGTTATTACCGCATCATCAATTATTTTTTTCCAGTTCAATATATCGGTTATGCTTGCATCGTATAGTATTTTTTCAAATTCTTTTTTCGCTTTCTTAATGCGTTTTTCCGAGGAAGAATGCTCAACAATATTTTTATTATCTTCATACACAAAACTTTTGAAAAAAGGATTATCATACGCAACAGTTTCAAACTTGTAATCTTTTTTCAATCGTATGTACAATTCTTTGACACGCCAAATATCAACCGTCTCGCCGTCTTCGTCGTTAATAATTTCACCCGCCTTTTCGCGTTTTTCAAGTTCACGAATCAAGCAACTCATAAAAATTACAATAGTTGTCAGGCGTTGTTGTCCGTCAATTACCCAATATCTATTTTCTTTATGTTCGTCTTTTTCAAAAAGAAAATGCCCAAAAAAGTATTTCTTTTGAGGATTCTGTTCTTTTATGTCAATGATAAATTGTTTTACCTGCTTTTTATCATTATCCCATTCCCACGAATAAGCACGTTGATAAGCAGGAATTGCAAACCGTATATCTTCTTCGTGAAATAATTTCTTTATAGTCCATTGACGTTCCATGTCCGATACAATTTTAAAATGCAAAGTTAAGAAATTTATTCGGAACTGATGGAGGAGCAGTTGAAGTCTGCGAAGTAACTGGATTTTCCAAAGGCTAACGACACGGATTGCAAGCCCGTACCAGCGGGTTTTAGAATTTCATTTTCACACCTGTATTATGCTGAGTTTTTTCCTCTTTGGGTATTCGTTCCACTGTCAGTTTCGGGAAACGTTCCACTGCAAATTTCAGCATCTTTTCATCCGCATTGGGACTGTTCAGAGCCATTTTACAAAGGTCAGCCGTCAGCAGTTTATCGGGTACAAGTTGCAGGCAGTACGCATCGGCTTTGACGGCTTCCCCCGCCATTTGTACGTCCCTTATATCCACAAAACTGTACAGCACAAACGCCGGAGTGTCGGCGGAAAACTTTTGTATGGCTTCTTTCTGCACGTCGGGATACGGGATGCAGGGCAAAACTGTACAATCGACGTCTTTGGAGTTCAGGGCAGCGCGGCATATATTCCTGTTAAGAAACGCTTCCGGCACGTATTCCAGATTATGCCCCGAAGCGAGGACGGCAACCATTGACAAGGCTTCCGTCCTGCGGCGTTCGGGCAGGGAAGAATAGTAACTGCTGTTTTCCGTAATCTTCCGAATATCCCATTTTTCCCTGTCGGTGAG
>JAISDR010000222.1 GCA_031264645.1 Prevotellaceae bacterium
TCAATCGGCATTCATACATCTGTTTTTGAGCCTATTCACGGTTCGTATCCTCAAGCTGCGGGCAAAGATATCGCCAATCCTCTGGCTACGATTCTTTCGGCTGCGCTCATGTTCGAATACGCCTTTGGATTAAAGAAGGAAGCCGAACATATCCGCAAAGTCGTAAACGAATCGCTGAATGCCGGAATAGTTACCGAAGATATTGCCGCCGGCGGTAAGGCGTTTAAAACGTCGGAAGTTGGCGAATGGATTTGTAAACAATTAAATATTAATAAACTTTTATAATTTTTTTTAACGATGAAACATAAAACATCATTAAGCAGAAGGCAGTTTTTATCGACTGCAACAGTTGCCGGAGCAGGCGCCTTAGTTGGCGGAGGTTCGGTATTGTCATCATCATGTAGCGGAAGCGGCGAGGTAAAACCACAAAAGCCTGCTCCGATTGAAAGACTGAAATCGTGGCGCATTCCCGTATTGACGGATAAAGCCATTGATGGAAAAGAGCTTAAAGTAGGTCTTGTAGGTTGTGGCGGACAGGGGACGGGCGACCTTATCGGCATGCTTAAACACTCTGCCAACGGACTGAAAGTCGTTGCTTTGGGCGACGTATTTAAGGACAAGGTCGACGGTACAAGAGAAAGAGTGAAAAAAGAAACGGAACAGGAAGTTCCCGAAGCAAACTGTTTTGTAGGATTTGACGCCTACAAAAAAGTCATCGATCTGGTTGACGTGGTTTTGCTGATTACTCCTCCCGTTTTCCGTCCGCTGCACTTCGAAGCAGCCGTTCAGGCAGGGAAACACATTTTCATGGAAAAACCGATATGTGTGGACGTTGCCGGAGCATTGAAACTGCTTGCCATTTCAAAAATTGCCGATACGAAAAGACTGTGCGTCTGTACAGGTACGCAACGCCGTCATCAGCGTTATTATGTTGAATCGTTCAAGCAGATTGCAGACGGCATTATCGGCGAGATTACAGGAGGCAATGTTTACTGGAATCAATCGCAACTCTGGTATCGCGAACGTCAAAAGGAATGGAGCGATATGGAATGGATGATTCGCGACTGGGTAAACTGGACATGGCTTTCGGGCGACCATATCGTTGAACAGCACGTACACAATATCGACATTTTCAACTGGTTTTCGGGACTGACTCCTGTTGCCGCAACAGGGTTTGGCGCTCGTCAACGCCGCGTAACAGGCGATCAGTATGACATGTTCAGCGTTGATTATGAATACGAAAATGGAGTACACCTGCACAGCATGTGTCGCCAGATAGACGGCTGTACGCAAAACGTATCCGAATTTGTACACGGAACACACGGCTACTGGGGCAACGGAGTAATCAAAGACCTTGCCGGAAACGAAATCTGGAAATGGGACGGCGAAAAGGCAAAACAGGAATTTAAGCAAAACAATGCTTATGTTCTCGAATTTGTTGACATGATTACTGCAATCAGGGAAGACAAGCCTTTCAACGAAACCGAGGCTACGGCCAATTCTTCGCTGCTTGCAGTGCTTGGACGGGAATCGGCATATACGGGAAAACGCATCACATGGGAAGACCTCAAAAAGTCAAACATGGATTTTCTTCCTCAAGATCCGAAACTGGAAAAACAGGATATGAGCAAATTCGTTGTTCCTGTTCCGGGAAAGGGTAAGGACAGCAAATAAAATTATTATGGATAATCGTCGTAATTTTATCAGAAAAGTTATAGCAGCCGGAGCGCTGGCGTCTGCCGGCGTTTCGCTGCCTTTAACTTTGCCTGCCGCCCCCGCTTCCCAGAAGGGTAAAGCGTCTCTGAATCTTTCGTTTCAGGAAGGCGTTGCTCCCGGAAAATCCTTAAACGAGAAACTCGATTATATGGAAAAACTGGGCATCGTCGGATTTGAACCCGGAGGAAGAGGCCTGAAAAATCGTGTAAAGGAAATAAAACAGGCGCTGGATGGTCGCAATATTAAGGTAAGCGCTATTTGCGCCGGTTTTGAGGGATGGCTAATCGCCGAAGACCCCGAAAAGCGCAAGCAGTGCATGGAATCGACCAAAGAAATTTTGGCGGCGGGAAGCGAGCTTGGTTCTGTCGGGATGATACTTGTGCCGGGGTTTAACGGTCAGCAGCCGTCCTTGCAAATGCCAAAGGCGCGCGAAATATTGCTTGAGCAGCTCAAGGAATTAGCCGAATATGCAAAACAGCGCAATACTGCCGTGATACTCGAGCCTCTGAATCGTGGCGAAGCATGGTTTTTGCGACTGCTTGCCGATGCTGCCGCGATGTGCAGGGAAATAGACTCCCCGGGATTAACCTGCCTGGGCGATTTCTGGCACATGACGCACGAAGAGACCTCGGACAGGGGAGCTTTTATTTCGGCGGGTAAATATTTAGGCTATGTACACATGGCAAGCCGCAAGCGCAGATCGATGCCGGGCGAAGACGGCGAAGCGGATAACTATATCGACGGATTTAAAGGTCTGAAAGAAATTGGATATCAGGGCTATGTTTCGTTCGAATGCGGTACTAAGGGCAAAAGGGAGGAAACAGTTCCCGCAGCTGTCAAACTTTTGAGAGAACAGTGGAAAAAAGCATAACATGTTAATTTAATTTAGAAGGTTACGAATAATGCGAATTGCGAATCCTACGGTTTGCAGTTCGCCGTTCGTAATTTTCAGGTAATTTTCAGTATATATGAACGATACAGCACTTCAACACATGAAAGAATGGTGTTCCACTCAGGAAATATGCGTACAGGAAGCCAAAACCAAGATGAGAAAATGGAATGTGTCCGAAACA
>JAISDR010000023.1 GCA_031264645.1 Prevotellaceae bacterium
ATTGCGAAGACTATTTGAATCCGCTTGCCGATTGTGCTTGAAAAATATTGATAATAATTAACAAAATAAATTTGGATTAATCATAGAATTCGGACTATGCTTATCCAAAACTCAGGTTAATATATACTTCACGCGGAACAGTTTTGGGTTAGATGCCCCGCAGCCTGGGGGGAGGGTCGCTCTTCCGTCAATATATGGATCGTGATACAGGCTATATATGGATCGTGATATAAGCTATATATGGATCGCTATTTAGCCTGAGGAAGTTGCAAAAGTAAAGCAATGCACAAAACGGCCCCGCGTGCAGTATAATAATGTATATAACCTGATTGCATACTGCAAATCTAAGGTACGGGGTTGAGGAGGAAGGAAGAGGCTCCTTTACACCGAGCTACACCGAGCTACGCTTCGCTTGCACGAGGTTATCCAACTCAGACGCCTTCCGGCGTCAGCCCTTAACTTGATGACATTGGTCCGGAGACTGCGCCGGGTGACTCAAGAAATACACAAGCGCGACGCCCAAGAAGTTCCGGGATGAGTTTCTGATTCACGACAGACTCCTGTCCCGTCAATCGTTAAGTTCTCAGCAGGAGTTTGCCGGCCTGTCGGGGAATTACCGGAAAGGCATAAGGTATGTGATTTTCGCTGATATAACCTGGCTCGACGCTTTGGAAAAGTAATCCCTGCGTTTTGTGCCGTATATGTCGCCAAACGAATAGTAATAGCGTCCTTCCAGTAAAAAATATCCTGCCCCGGTACGGATTTCGATTCCGAGGCCTCCGCCAAGGCCCCATTCAAACCTGTTTTCTGCCGGCATCTCGTGTTGCGCGGTTACGATGCCGCCCGGCATATCTTCTCTGCGGATTTCGGAAGTCGACTCGCTTAACAGATAACCTATTTGCGGCCCTGCGTTTATAAAGCCTTTCACCTTTTTCCCGCCGAACTGAACGTGCGTATAGAAAGGCAACTGCAGATAATCCAGACGGCGGCGGTAGCCGTACTCCGGCGAATCTTCGTATTCTTCGCTCCAGCCTTGTTGCGCGTAGTTCAGCTCAAGCTGCAAGCCTGTGTTTTCGCCCATTGTCATGCGTCCGGTCACGCCGAAAGTGACGCCGGTAAGCGTCCCCTGCAATATTCTCGGATTGAAGGTGACGGACGAGAACGTAGTTCCGCCCGATACGCCGGCGGAAAATTCATAAGGAGTGGTGACGACAATCTGCGCTTTAGCGATGGAGGTCGCCATGATGAACAGCAATACGATATGCTTCGTTGATTTCATTTAAAATCGGAACGTGTAATGGTAAAATCCTTGTTGTAATGAATGATATAAATATTCGTATTTATATAGCCGCCCCAGTTGTTCACGCGTTCGAAGTTGAATCCGGTCTGTATGCTTTTATATTTGATTTCGGAAAGATTGTTTTCAAAGCCGGTTCCATAATGCTGTAACGCCCCGAAGAAATACATCCCGGTATCAAAGCCCAACATTCCATATTTGACAAATGTCGACATCGGGTTTTTGCTGAACCAGTTCTTGTACTTTTCATAAAACATTTTTACGCTCGGGTTCATATTGTCGGCATAAAACAGGCTATATATATATGTATCCAATGCATGGAAATCTTCCAGGCAGTCTTTCGTGTAAGTTTGCCATATCGGATATCCGAAAAGGCTAATTTTGTACTCCGGTTTTGTTTCCGCTATCGAGCGCAGCACGGTTTTTATTTTCAACAATGCATCCAGCGAGTTGGATACGGGCATGATGACATTCGGCTTGTCCGCCGAAAGCATGGCCTCGATGCTCTCCGGGAACTTCGACGCCTCATAGACGGCTTCCCGGTAGGAGATGTTACGCTCTTTCAGGTCTCTCTTAAACTCGTTAATGAACTCGGTCTGGTCATCCTTGTCTTTCGTGTCAAGAAACAGGATGTTGTATTTGGCAAACAGGTTGGCTCCCGCATAAACGGCATTGGCATACAGCAGGTTTTGCGGAGTGTTTACCTGGAAGGTATAGGCATTGCTTAAGACTTCGTCGTTTCGTGATGTAAACGGAATTACGTATTTCGTCTTATTGCTTTGTGCAAAATCGGCTATCATCTTTATCTGTTCATTTGAGACGCCCCCGATAATAAGATTTACATCTTTCAGTTTTTCCCCGTCTTCCCGGAGTATTTTCTGCAGGACGGAGATGTCGTCGCCGATGTCATAATTGAACAGCTCCGTCGAATGACCCATATTGCGCAGGCTGTCTACGGCAAGCAGCAATCCTTCATAATATTCGGTTATGGGGTTTCCGGCAGCATTGGCGGATCTCCGGTTCGCGGCATTATAAGGCAGAAGCAATGCGACTTTCGGCGCATTCACCAGCTTAGTCTCACGCTTTGCGCGAAGCATGGCATTCACTTCCTGCGCATCCGGCTCCTGTTCTTTGGGAATATCATTCTCGCTTATCCGCAGCGGGACGCGAAGCGTCATGCCTCGCCGCAAGCCTCCGGCCAGTTCCGGGTTAAGCTTGAGCAGTTCCTTTTCCGTGGTCTTGAATATGCGGCATATATTGTACATCGTTTCCCGTGCCGGGACGGTGTAATAAATCTCTTTCGCCCCTTTCGGGTTTTCCACGATTTCAGTCGCCGGCTTCTGCTTTTTGCCGGTGGGTATGCGTATCGTCTTGCCGATTGAAAAGCGCTCCTGCGACAATCCCGGATTTGCCTCAACGATATTTTCGCCGCTCACACCGTATTGTTTTGACACACCATACAGCGTCTCCCTCGGCTGTATTGTATGATAAACATAGGCGCCTTCGCTTTCAGAATCGGTGGCGGATGCTTTCCCGCTTTTTTTCTGAGGGATTTTAAGCTTATCGCCCGCCCGTATGGATTCGTTGCTGCCCATGTTCAGGCGATAAATATCCTCTACCTTCACTTCATACATTTTCGCAATAGCGTATACGGTTTGTCCGCGTTCTACCGTATGATAAAATATATCATCGTCCTGTACGTTATTATTAGCCGTCCGGGTATTTTGTGCAGATGTGTCCGCTGCAATAGAGCAAAATGCCCACAGTAATAATGCAAATAGCGCAATTCTCTTCATAATCATGAAATTTAATTTAATTTGTGTCTGCAAAAATACAATATATGATTGAAAAAGAGAAACGTTTTCAGGTATTTTTATTTCAGAATGATTAGGCGAATCTCTAATCGCAATATATCCGGATTCTGATTAGAAACATTGTTTCCAGTCGCAATACAGCTGGATTCCGATTAGAAACATTGCTGCCAGTCGCAATACAGCTGGATTCCGATTAGAAACATTGCTGCCAGTCGCAATACAGTTTGGATTCTGATTAGAAACATTGCTGCCAGTCGCAATACAGTTGGATTCTGATTAGAAACATTGCTGCCAGTCGCAATACAGTTGGAATTCCGATTAGAAACATTGCTGCCAGTCGCAATACAGTTGGAATTCCGATTAGAAGCATTGCTGCCAGTCGCAATACAGTTGGAATCCGTTTAGAAACATTGTTACGACTTGTTTGCAAATGTTAGTGCAGCGAAGCGGAACGGTTACACGCTTGCCCCCGGTGTGCCGAAACTTGTTTTGCAGTGCAGCGAAAAGCATGTTGCAGGCACAAAATGAAAAAGTCCGACGAATGAATTTGGCTTCAACAGTTTGATGAATAAAAACTCTATTTAAATGAGACGGTAATAAGTATGAATGATGACCTGGATATGATTCATAACTGATGTTACGCACGATGAAGAAAAGGATTATCTTCGCAGGATGAAAAGAAAAATGGATTTATGCAGTGATTATCTGCTAAGCAGTTTCGGTCAAGAGACATCGACAGGCTTGTCAAGATTGTTGGAGGATACCCTGTCTCATGACAAAATAACCCGTATGCTGTCGGGACATGAATTTAGTTCAAGAGATTTATGACAGGAAGTAAAGCCCCTCCCGGTACGGGAAAACGAAACGAATAACGCCTGCTTAATCTTCGACGATACGATTGTAAGTAAGCCTTACATGGATGAAAAAAAGACCATTCGGTTCTGCGAAGTGAAAACCTGCAGGGAAAAACGCCAAAGTCCCATAACCAAAAATGAGATGATGCGCTCGATGTTGAGACAGGCAGTCGAAAATCAACATCTTAAATTCCGCTATGTATTGGCGGACAGTTGGTTTTCCTCATCGAACAATCTGTTATTCATAGACAGGCTTGAAAAATATTTCGTGATGGATATGAAAAGCAGCCGTCTATGCATGTTTGCCGCAAATGACAGGAACCGGGATCAGCGGAGAAGCCTCGACAAATTGCCGCTACAGGCGGAACATCCCGTC
>JAISDR010000008.1 GCA_031264645.1 Prevotellaceae bacterium
GCGCGGAGGGCGAACACATAGGTTCGCCCCTACGTTGTGATATTATTGACAATGGTATATAATCACGGCAACGACAATGTAGGGGCGAACCTGTGTGTTCGCCCTGTGTGTTCGCCCTGTGTGTTCGCCGTCTGACATTACGCCCATTGCTCAGTACACGCTTATCCGTCATTATAAGCGATTGTATTGCGTCAGTTTTAGTATTGCCGTCAGCTTTAGCTGACGGATAAGAAAATGCAGGATCAATATTTTATCACAAGAGATTAAGAAAACAGTCGATTTATTTCACAACAATTCCTTCTCTAAATCGGAGGTATTGAACTCTTAGTTCTTAACTTTTGGTTCTTAACTGCAAAAGTTACATCCATATTCCTGTCCCCGGTAAAGACAAAACAGATATTTTTGTAAAAAACTTCATCTTCCGAACGTCTTATGTTTATCATTTTTTTCATGGCGCAAATGTAATGCTTTTTTTCAGTTTAGGTAAATGAACAAAAATCTGCATTACAAACACGATGTTCAAATCAAATTCGGTTTACGTAATAAATAAATCCTTACCTTTGCGCGAAAATTTGAATGAATAACATTAATATAAAATGACATGAGAAAAAGAGTTTTATTGATTTTTTTAGCGCTTTCGGGTCTTGGCGCTTACAGCATTTACGGCAAATCCGGCATTATAGACGGCTATCCTGTCGCCAATTTTGCATTGACGGTGAACGTTTCGGAAAACGGCGATTTATACGGGAAAATCCTTCAAAATCCCGGAAGACTGGGAGACTGGCTTTCCGATAAGGGCAGTACAAAGATGTATATAGAAAAGAACGGCGTACGACATTCGTTTTCGGAATTTAAGCAAAAAGACATTGACCGGTCTTTTCCGTTCGTTAAAAACTCGTACGGGGAATCGCCGCTTGTATCGTCAAAAATAGACCTGCAAACTTTCTGTCCGCTGGGCATTAACGATTTGGCGACGTCTTCGCTTCCCGCCCTGCTGCTGGAATTAAGCTGTTCGGCTACCGCGAACGAAACTTTTAACCTGATTATCTGTCCCGATTCTTCCCTGACGAAAAATGCGCGGGCGTATGAAGCGGATAAATATTCGGGAGTACTGAATCCTGATTATCAGCTAACTTGCAACTCCAAAACGCAATGGAAAAATAAGGAGCTGATAATACCCGTATCATTGAAGGCGGGCGAACAAAAGACCTTCCACATTCTTTCCGCTTTTTTCGACAGTGAATGGGTAAGCGCCAACCAGTTTGAAAATATAGAGAAATTAACTGATTACGTGCATAAAACATGGTCGGTTTTGAAGGAAAAAACGAGCCTGTTCGACAGCGCTATCCCGCAAACCGGCGATAAATTGCTGGATAAATATCTTCGCTGGTATATGATTCCGGGAATATCCCTGACAAAATGTACGAAAAACAACGAAGTGCTTACCATGGGATATTGCGAATTGAATCAGCGCGACAGCTACTGGACTTCGTGGCTGCATCTGGTTCTGTTTAAGGATGCGGAATGTAAGATGATAGACGAAAGCGTTGCGCATCAGCATGTTTCGGGAAAGATACCAACGACGATTTTGCCGCTGATAGAACGGAATGACGATTTGGACATCAATGCGTTTTTTATCCTGCGTGCAGCCCGTTTTTACCAGTATTACAACGACAGGGAAAATCTTGCAAAATGGCTGCCTGCGCTGACTAAAGCTATGGACTGGCTGATATCGAGAGATTCCGGCGACGGACTGCCCGCTCAAGTCTCGTTTTGGGGCGACTGGAAAGACGTGCGCGGAGTGGAAAACCGAAAATACTCGCCTTTCTCGGGACTGATATATTTGGCGGCGCTTAAACAAATGATATTTCTAAGCAGAGAATGTGCTGATAATGACAAGGTAAAAAAGTATGAATCGGCATACCGGAAAGGATATTCCTTTATCAACAAGTCCACAAAAGACGGAGGGCTATGGAATGGAAACTATTACTGCCAGAAATGGAAGGACGGGCAAATAAACGACAAACTGCTTCAGGATCAGACAATCGGGATACTGTTTGACGTTGTTCCCGAAGACAGGGCGCTGATGATTATCAATTCTTTAAATACAAAGAGTCTGACTCCGTATGGCGTTGCCGAAACCTTTCCCTACTATCCCGCAGATTTCGGCTACAAGCCTGCTACTTACCATAATGGAGCCGTGTGGCCCTGGTTGAGTTTCATGGACTGCTGGGCGCGTATCCACGCGGGTAAGACCGAAGAAGCTGTCGAACTGGTAAAAAAAGTGGCTAAAGCCGATCTGGTCGACTCGGGCGACTGGTCTCCCAATGAGCATATCAACAGTTTGACCGGTGAAAATCTCGGATTCCAGCTGCAGGGATGGAATGCCGGTCTTTTCGGTCTGGTTTATTTTGGGATTGTACATCAGGGAATTATCCCGGCAGCAAAATGAGACTGAATGAATGAAAATCTTAATATCTTCGGAGTACGGCATTTGTCCCCCGGCGCCTCATATCATCTTATTGATTATTTGGAATCGAAGAAGCCGAAATGCATTCTGATAGAAGGACCTTCCGACGCCAGCGGATTCATGGAATCTATTGCAAACAGGAATGTTGTTCCTCCGATTGCGATGCTGGTCTATACAAGCGAATTTCCTGTTGAAACGGCGCTGTATCCTTTTGCAAGCTATTCTCCCGAATATCAGGCAATATGCTGGGGCAGGAAACACAAGTGCGAAGTGCGTTTTATAGACCTCCCTTCAAATATCCTCTTGAAATTGAGGGAGTATGAAAATAAAACGATTACGGACGAAGCAAAAGATTTTTACGAGTATCATAACAAGCTGTACGACAAAATTGCAAATCACTGCAATGAAGATGATTACGAAAGCTATTGGGAGAGATATTTCGAACAGAACCTGAACAAGGATACCTTTAAAGACGGTCTGAAACTTCAATCGAAGGAAGTCCGCGAAATGCTTATTGACAGGGAATACGAAGCCGCTCCCTACGATTATTCGTATAACAAATTGAGAGAGGCGCACATGCGCAGGGAAATAAATAAAGCCCTTGACGAAGGATTCGGGATTGACGAGCTTGTCGTCGTTGTCGGAGCCTATCATGTATCGGGCATAATCAGCGATGAACCTGCGCTTTCCGACAAAGAAATGAAAAGCATTCCGAAAATCTCGACAAAAATAGCCCTGATGCCGTATTCGTATCTGCGATTAAGCAGCCGGACAGGGTACGGAGCGGGAAACAGAGCGCCGTATTACTTTGAAAGCATGTGGAATGCAATGCGGGAAAACCGTCTGGAACAGCTTCCGGCAATATATCTTTCGCAGATTGCGCAGGAACAGCGCAGGGCGGGATACAATGCGTCTCCGGCAAGCGTCATTGAAGCTGTCAGGCTTGCAGAATCCCTTGCATCAATGCGTTCGGGTTCCCTGCCTGTGCTTCGCGATTTGCACGATGCGGCGGTAACCTGTTTCGGAGGAGGCGAGCTTTCGGTGGTCGCAATAGCCTTGAACAGGGTGGACACAGGCATTGCAATCGGCTCGTTACCCGAAAGTTTGGGACAGACTCCCGTTCAGGAAAACATATATCAGGAATTGCGGCGACTGAAACTTGGCGACTACAAATCGCCGGTCGCAAAAGCTCTGGAACTGGATTTAAGGGAAAATCACAAGGTTAAATCCGAAGAGGCTGCCTTTATCGACCTCAATCGCTCCACGTTTTTACACCGCCTGAAAGTCCTGAATATACATTTTGCACGCGAGATATACGTCAGTCAGGACAGCGCGACATGGAAGGAATTGTGGGAACTGCGCTGGACGCCCGAAGTCGAGATAGAAATCGTGGAAACAAACCTCAAGGGCGAAACTATAGAACTCGCTGCGGCTCACCAGCTGAAGGAACGTCTTAATCAGTGTACTGCAGTTTCGGAAGCGGCAATTATCATCAAAGAGGCTTGCGAGTGCGGCTTGACCAAACTGTTCGAAAATGCCGTAAACATATTGCAGGGCTTGATTGTGGATTCCGAGGACTTTAAGGAAACGGTACGCGCAGCGCACGAACTGTCTGTTTTAATACAGTACGGCGATATCAGGCGATTCAATCTCGAACCGCTGAAGCCGATTCTTGAGCAGCTGTTCCTCAGGGCTTCGTTATTGCTGGTCTCCACTTCCAACTGCGACAACAAAGCGGCAAAGGAAATCGGCGAATGTATCAATCTGATGGAGCTTGTTTCGCAGGAGATGTATGATTACGTTGATGTTGAATCGTGGCAAAACGAACTGAAACAGTTAGCCGCACGCGATGATTTGAATACTGTCCTGTCGGGCATGGCATTCTCGATAATGTTTGACCACAATTTTGTTTCGGACGACGATTGCGCCAGCGAGGTTTCAAGACGCCTGTCGCCGGGACTTCCCGCCGATCTTGGCGCCGGCTGGTTCGAAGGTCTTTCGAGCAGAAACAGGTATGCCCTGCTGTCGAGAATTTCCCTGTGGAAAGGACTTGACGCATATATCAATTCGCTTGACGACGAGGAGTTTCATCGTGCGCTTGTATTTCTTCGCCGCGCTTTCGGACAGTTTGAACCCGCCCAGAAAAACAGCGTGGCTGAACTCTTGGGCGAACTCTGGGGTACGGGAGCTGAAAAAACAGCCGAAATGCTGCAACTCGAACTCTCGGATGAAGAAACAAAAAAACTCGACGAACTGAATGATTTCGATTTCGAGTTCTGAATATTCTTAATAAGAAAAATCTCATTATGGCAAAGAAAACAGATGTTAAACTATTTGAAGAAAAAAAAATGAACGCAGATAA
>JAISDR010000024.1 GCA_031264645.1 Prevotellaceae bacterium
ACTGCGCGAATCGGTTAACATTCCCACGAATCGGCTTAGAAGACCGAGGTTTGAGAGCGAGTTTAACTGCGCTTCCATACCCGATTTCTGGTCGAGAAACCACCATCCCGAACCGAACTGCATCTTTCCGGCGACAGACCCATCCTGAAAATTGCCCATCATTGTCGCCACCATCTCGTTATCGCACGGATTCAAGTTGTAGACAATCGTTTTCGTCAACCTGTCGTCAACGTCAAGCCTGTCAAAAAACTTTGCCATGGATTTCGCCACTACCGGGTCGCTCATTGAATCGAAGCCGGTATCGGGACCTGCCGTCTTGAAAAACCGCGTGTTATTGTTCCTGATAACCCCGTAGTGAAACTGCTGTGTCCAGCCTGTTTCCCAGTCCATGACTGCGCCTTCGTAGAGGACAGCCGATTTGTATTTCGCAATTTCGGACGGCGAAAGCGTCTGCCCGCCATATACCTTGTTGAATATTGCCCTGATTTCGGATTGAGTATAGTCTTCGGAATAAAACTCTTCGAATCCATGGTCGGAGAGCTTGCAGCCGGCTTTTGCGAAGAAATCGTGGCGCGTGCGCAGCGCCGCAATCATGTCGTCGAAACCGGCGATGGATACGCCCGACACTTCGGAGAGTTTTTCGACGTATGCGCGGAAATTTGCCGGGACTTCCACAGCCATAGCCCTGTCCGGACGCCATGTCGGCAACACTTTTATCGGGAAACCTTCGTTCTTCAGGGAAATATGGTATTCGAGAGAATCGACCGGATCGTCGGTAGTACAGACCGCTTCGACATTGAAGCGTTCCATCAGCCTGCGCGTCGAAAACTCCGGCGTGCGCAGTTTTGCGGAACATTCGTCGTAGATTTCCCTTGCCGTTTCCGGTTTCAGAAGCTTGTCGATTCCGAATGTCGCCTTAAGTTCGAGATGCGTCCAGTGATACAGCGGGTTTCGCATGGTGTAAGGCACTGTTTCCGCCCACTTTTCGAACTTTTCCCAATAGCTTGCGTCTTTTCCTGTGATATACCTTTCGTCGATTCCGTTGGTACGCATGGCACGCCACTTGTAATGGTCTTCGGCAAGCCACAGTTCTCCAAGACTGTCGAACCTGTAATCTTCCGCAATCAGCCTGGTATCCAAATGGCAGTGATAATCAATTATCGGGAGATGTTTCGCATGCCCGTGATACAGTTTTTGAGCTGTTTCCGTCTGCAAAACAAAATTATCGTCTAAAAACTGTTTCATTGGAGTAATGTTTTTGCTATGCCGAGTTCCAGTCCCCTCAGTTCGGCAAGACCTCTCAAACGTCCGATGCACGAATATCCCGGATTGGTTTTCTTATGCAGATCGTCAATCATCTGATGCCCGTGGTCGGGACGAAGCGGGATGGAAACATTGCGCTGCTGCTGGATTTCGAGAAATCCCTTCATCACCCCGTACATGTCGACGTCGCCTTCCAAATGATTTGCTTCGTGGAAATTCCCTTCGACGTCCCTTTGCGTCGAGCGCAGGTGAACGAAATACACGCGATCGCCGAGACGCCTGATCATGCCGGGGAGATCGTTGTCTGCCCTCACGCCGAAAGAGCCTGTGCAGAAACAAAGTCCGTTTGATTTATTCGGCACGGCTTCGACAAGTTTCAGAAAATCCTGTTCGGTACTGAGAATACGCGGCAAGCCAAGGATGGGATAAGGAGGATCGTCGGGATGAATAGCCAGGACAGCCCCCGCCTCCTCTGCAACAGGCGCAATTTCGGACACAAACTCTATCAGGTTTTTCCTTAGCCTGTCTGCATCGACGTCCCTGTATCTGTCTAACTGGGCTTGAAATTCTTCGAGAGTAAAACTTTCCTCGGCTCCCGGCAGTCCCGCTATCATATTGCGAACAAGGAGGTTTTTATCTTCCTCGCTCATCTTTTCGTATCGCGCCTTCGCTTTTGCGATATCTTCGTCAGAATAGTCCTTTTCGGCTCCGGGACGCTTGAGTATAAACAGTTCGAACGCCATGAATGCAGCGCGTTCAAAGCGCAGAGCTTTTGAGCCGTCGGGCATTGTGTACGCCAGATCGGTTCGCGTCCAGTCCAGCACGGGCATGAAATTGTATGTGATAACAGTTATGCCGCATTTTGCAAGATTGCGAATGCTTTCCTTATAGCTTTCGATGTACTGTTTATAGTCGCCTTCCTGCGTTTTTATGTATTCATGTACCGGAATACTCTCAACGACCGACCATTTGAGACCGTTATTCTCAATCAGCGTTTTGCGCTTCATGATTTCGTCCACAGTCCAGACTTCGCCGTTTTTGATATGATGCAGGGCAGTTACTATTCCTGTCGCCCCTGCCTGCCTGATATCCGACAACGATACCGGATCATTGGGTCCGTACCATCGCCATGTTTTCTCACTTAATATCATAATCTTATTTCTTTAATAATTATATTGAAAATGAATCGAATCCGCCATCAATGACAAGTATGATTCCCGAAACGAATTTCGATGCGTCGCTTATCAGATAATGCAATGAGCCTAAAAGTTCGTCGGCTTCTCCGAAACGATTGTATGGCGTATGCGCAAGTATTGTTTTTGCCCGGTCGGTGTACGAGCCGTCGGGATTTGTCAGCAGCGTTCGGTTTTGCTCGGTGATGAAAAAACCGGGCGCCAGGGCATTCACGCGAAACTTTTCGCCGAATTTAAGAGCGAGTTCGCCCGCCATGTATTTCGTGAAATTGGCAACCGCGGCTTTGGCGGCTCCGTAACCGGCAACGCGCGTCAAGGGGCGCAGGGCGGATTCGGACGCGATGTTGATGATGTTTCCCGCGCCGTTTTCGACCATTGCCTTTGCGAAAACCATGGTCGGCAAAACAGTCCCGAACAGGTTTAAATCGACCACTTTCCTGAAAGCGTCGATTTCGAGGTCGAATACTGTTTTATCCGGAGCGATAGTTGCGCCGGGCATGTTTCCGCCGGCAGTATTTACCAGCACGTCGATTTTACCGTATTCCCTGACTATGTCGTCTCTGTTCTGTTCCAGCGTTTCCCTGTCCAGAACATTGGTCGTCAGAAACAGGGCTTCCCCGCCATCCGACTTTATTTCGCCGGCGAGCGCTTTTCCCTTTTCTTCCGCCATATCAAGAATGACAATCTTTGCTCCCTGCTTTGCTAAATAACGCGACATTTCGGAACCTAAAACGCCGCAGCCTCCTGTAATCAATACAACCTTACCTTTAATACAAAATAAATTTTCGTTCATGACTTTTATATATTAATACTAATTTTATTGCTTTCGTTCAAAATAATCTTTGAATATCGCGGCGCAAAGATAGCATTTTTTTATTGCATAAACCGAATTTACTTTGAACGGGGGTATTCCAAAATGTCGTTTTTTTCATAACTGAATGTCGTGACGATCATGATCTGTGGTTATATTTGAATTTAATATTTGGATAAAATAAAAATCACTACTTTTGCGGATATTTTATTGATAAAAACATTATGGCAATGACAGCAAGATTATTCAAACGCATACCGTACGGCAAGTCAGATTTCAGAGACATTATACTCAGCGGCTATGCCTATATCGACAAGACGCGGTTTATCGAAGAGCTGGAAAATGAAGATAATCCGAATCATTTTTTCATTCGTCCGCGCAAGTTCGGCAAGTCAACCTTTCTTACAATGCTGCGCAGTTATTACAGCATCAACACTAAAGACGAGTTTGAGCAAATATTCGGCAATCTGTATATCGGCAAACATCCGACGCAGGAGAGAAACAGTTATGCCATAATGGAGTTCGACTTTTCGGGACTGAATACCTCAAGCGAGGAAAAGTTTGCGAAAAGTTTTTCCAGAGCAGTACAGAGTTCTGTTTGTAAGTTTTTAAGGGCGTATGAACATATCATACCCAAAGCCGGTGATTTCTTGCAGCAGATATTCGGGAAAGAACCGGAGGTTGATGTTCTGACTGATGCATTTAGTCTCGCTTTCAATGG
>JAISDR010000025.1 GCA_031264645.1 Prevotellaceae bacterium
ACGACAATAAGTTTATCATCACATTTAGAGACAATTTCACCAAGATTGCAAACTCCTTCGGGAGAATTTATAGACGCACCGCCAAATTTATATACCAGCATTCCATTTGTATTTAATTGGGAACAAAGGTAGAGATTTTTTATTAATGAATTTAGAATAATGTTTACCTTTGCCGCGAAATCTAAGTGCGCATGATTTAAAATAAGCGCATGAAGTGAGCGTCAAAAACTCATAGGTGTGTGTTACGCTTCGGGCGGCTCGCACCACACGTTAAGCCGGCGGAATCCGGCTTTCCCATTTTGTTATTGTTCGTATACCCTGATTTTATCATTTGAAAAATAATATTTTTTGCAATTCTGAAATAATGTTTACCTTTGCCGCGAAATCTAAGTGCGCATGATTTAAAATAAGCGCATGAAGTGAGCGTCAAAAACTCATAGGTGTGTGTTACGCTTCGGGCGGCTCGCACCCCCATGTTGAGCCGGAGAAATCCGGCTCTCCCATTTTGTTATTGTTCGTATACCCTGGTTTTATCATTTGAGAAATAATAATATACGGATATTTTTTCCTTTTTTAGCTTCAATAATTCAAGATAAATTTCCTTTGTCTCTTTTTCAAATTCAAACACAACAATTTCCGCACCCTGTTTCCGTACGGCTTTTTTTGCATCTCTTACAATGTTATTATGGCTTGAAACGCATTTCAAATCGGCATTTATTCCGTTAATTGTAATATCGGAGGAACTGATGCCTGAACGTTCTTTTAGCATCTCTATCCTGTACCCGTTTTGAGCTAAAACCATAGACATACCATATTCCTTGTCAAATTTCTCCTTTTCGTTTTTACTGGTTTTAGAGTGTTCAATCCGCTCTTTATCAATAACTAAATACCCGCCGTTATGTTCGTCGAAATATGCTCTCTCCCAGTTGGAATCGTATTCTCCGTATTGCAACAGCGATGCTTTTAGCCATTCTGTTTTCCATGTTAATTCCATTTATACAATTTTTTGTCAAAGGTAAGTATCTTTTATTACATAAACCGAAGCCAGGAACTCTTTATAATACATGTCATTCGTGTCTTTTAACAGTATAATACGAGAGATTTATCAGCGCCTGTTTTGCGGGAGAATCATCGAGACCGGAAATCATGGATACTGCTTTTTCCACGTATTTTTCCGCGACAGACGCCGCATAAGCCAGTCCGTTGTTTTCCAAAACAAAATCCCGGACGGTGGAAATATATTTCCTGTCTGTCGACGACTGTTTCACGCATTTAAGGATTTCTTTCTGTTTTTTGAGACCCGCCTGTTTCAGGGCATAAATCAGAGGCAGGGTTATCTTGTTTTCAACTACGTCGTTACCGGTAGGTTTACCGAGCAAGTTTGTCTTTTCATAATCGAAAATATCATCCCTTATCTGGAACGCCATTCCAAAATTTTCACCTGTTTTATACATCGTATCGGCAAGATGTACGGCTCCCGACGATTTTGCCCCGACCTCCATGGATGCGCCGATCAGGACGGCTGTTTTTTTCCTTATGATCTCAAAATAAATCTCTTCGGTAGTATCCATGGCAATGGATTTTTCTATCTGAATCATTTCTCCCACGCTCATTTCGACTATGGGACGGGACATAATGTACATGAAATCGAACATTTGATACTCCGTAATCAGCATGAGCGCCTTTGCCATGAGATAGTCGCCGGCGAGCACGGCAATGCGGGACGTCCATTCGGCATTGACGGATTTGTCGCCCCGGCGCAGGTCCGAGCGGTCGACAACATCATCGTGCACAATAGACGCAGTGTGAACCATTTCGATAGCCGCCGTTCCTGCAAATGTCAGGTCGCTAAACGGTTTCGAGGGCGCGGAAGCCATAGCCGAAAGAAAGACGCAGGCAGGTCTTATCCTTTTGCCGCGCTTGTCGAAAATATATTTCAGCACCTCGTTAAGCAGGGGGGAATCGGAGAATAAATTTTCGCGAAAAAATGTTTCGAATTTAGTCAAAGCATCTCTTATTTCCTTCGGGAAAGAACTGTAAATATTGGGAGAACCCTTGCCGGAGCCCGATTCAAGACCCTTCGTTTTTTCTTTAATTGTTTGAATGGGAGTGATATCCATCGCTATTTCTTTTCAAAAAATAAAGTCCAAAATTAAACAAAATTTAATTATCGCAAACTTGCTGACAAAGTTCGTTAGCAAGCTAACAAAGTCCGTTAGCCTGAATGTGCGCATACAAATCATAATCATCCGTATCGACGATTTTCACTTTTGCAAAATCGCCGGGAACGACGGACAGACTTGCATCGGTTTTATATATCAAAACTTCCTGATCTATTTCGGGCGAATCGTGTTCGGAACGGGCAATGATAAAGTCGTCCTCGATTCTGTCTACGATAACTGTCATATACTGACCTTTTTTGGCAAGATTCATGTCTCCCGATATTCTGTTTTGTATCGACATGATTTCGTTTGCTCTTTCGCTTTTCCTCGTGTTGCTTATGGAGTCCGGAAAATTGAGGGCGGAATATGTCCCTTCTTCTTCCGAATAAGGGAAAACGCCCAAACGCTCAAAACGCACGTCTTCGACAAACTGTTTCAGCTCGCCGAAAGCTTTCTCCGTTTCTCCCGGATGTCCTGCCAGCAGGGTCGTTCTCAAGGCAATACCGGGTATTTCCTTCCGGATTCGCTCTATGAGGCTGTATGTTTCCTTTTTGGATATGCCCCGTCTCATCTTGCCGAGAACCTTGTCGCTGACATGCTGAAACGGAATATCCAGATACTTGCATATCTTGGGATTGTTTCTTATTTCGCATATCAGATCGTCGGGGAACAAAGCCGGATATGCATAATGCAGCCGTATCCATTCAATACCCTGCACTTCAGACAATTTCCTCAACAGTTCCGCGATTTTTTGCTTTTTATACAAATCCAAGCCGTAATACGTTGAATCCTGGGCTATCACAAGCAATTCTTTTACTCCGCCGGCGGCTAATTTCTGCGCCTGAACAACCAGCTGTTCAACCGGTTCCGAGACGTGTTTTCCCCGTATAATCGGAATGGCGCAATAGCTGCAAATCCTGTTGCATCCTTCCGATATTTTCAGGTATGCATAGTGTTGCGGCGTCGTAACAATCCTGTCTCCAAGGAGTTCGTCTCTGAAATTGCCTCCTGCCGCCTTGATTATGTCCTTCAGGTTTTTTGCTCCGAAAAAATCGTCTACTTCGGGAATTTCGCTCCTTAACTCGTTCTTATACCGCTCTGCCAGACAGCCAAATACGAACAGCCGGTCAATTATTCCTGCTTCCTTTGCCCGCGCAAAATTCAGGATTGTGTTTATTGATTCTTCCTTTGCATCCTTAATGAATCCACAAGTGTTGATAATCACTGTTTTTGCCGATTCGTCATTGGAATCGTGCACTACTTCGAAATTATTTCCCGAAAGCTGGGCAATCAGAAATTCCGAATCTACAATATTCTTCGAACAACCTAAGGTAACGATATTTATCCTTTTTCTGTACTTGTTTTTCAATGTTTGTTTTTCACGACGTTTTGGAATACATCCATTTACAATTTACTTAAAGAGTATTTTAATCTTTCCACGGACAAATCCTTACCCATCAACACGCACATTTCCGACGCGCCGCCGGGAGTTGACAAATGTCCTGTAATAGCTACGCGTATTATCCACAACAGCGCTTTTTTCTTTACTCCCGACTGTTCGGATATGCGGATGAAAATGTTGAACAGAACATCGTTATCCCAAACGTCTGTCTTTTCAAGTTCCGCGATTATGGCGGGCAAAATGCTTTTCGCCGTTTCTCCGGTCGATTTCGAATCCTTGTGGTCGAACAAAGACGTGTCGTAGTTTTCAAAATCATTGATAAAGCCGAGCATATCAGGGATATCCGAGACGATAGAAACCCTCGACTGTAATAAACGGCTGAGCAGTACGACGTCAATGTCTGCCGGAATACCGGAATAATATTTCAGAGCCGACAAATGAAACTCCTGAGCCGGCAGTTCTTTGACATATTGAGAATTGAGCCATCGCAGCTTGACTTCGTCAAAAATAGCCGACGATTTCGATATTCCGCTTATTTCAAAGCAGTCGATCAATTCCTGCAAAGTAAATTTTTCTACGTCATTCTTGGGATTCCAGCCCAGCAGAGCAACGTAATTAAGGATAGCCTCGGGCAAAAATCCCTTTTCCAGAAAATCTTCGAAATTGGCGTCTCCGTGACGTTTGCTCAATTTATGCTGTTTGTCTTTCATGATATGGGGAAGATGCACGTATTGAGGAATTTCCCATCCGAAAGATTCATACAGCAAATTATAATTGGGCGTACTGCTGATATATTCCATTCCCCTGAAAACATGGGATATTTCCATAAGATGATCATCAACGACATTCGCAAAATTGTAGGTTGGAAAACCGTCCGATTTTATCAGTACATTATCATGTAATTCCCTGTTGTCGATGGTAATATCGCCGAACACCAAGTCCGAAAAGCCTGTAGTCCCTTCTTCGGGAACATTCTGGCGGATGACGTAAGGAACTCCGGCAGCAATTTTGGCGGCAATTTCTTCACTGTCAAGATGCAGGCAATGTTTATCGTATTTACGGTTGCCGGAAGCGTCGACCAGAGTTTCCAGTCGTTCTTTAGTGCAAAAACAGTGGTAAGCCTGCCCGTTATCAATCAGTTTTTTAGCATATTCGTCATAAATCGCTTTTCTTTCGCTCTGGATATATGGACAGTGATCGCCTCCGACGTCTGGACCTTCGTCATGCGACAGTCCTGCAAGTTTCAAAGTATTGTAAATCACGGTAACGGCATTGTCCACCAAACGTTCCTGATCGGTATCTTCGATACGCAAAATAAAGCGTCCGTTATTTTTTCTCGCAAACAAATACGCATAAAGCGCTGTCCGTAAATTGCCTATATGCATAAATCCGGTAGGACTTGGCGCAAATCGCGTTCTTATTTCTTTCATAAATTACCTGTCTATTTTAAATTCGTATTTCACATTTTTCAGTTCCTCATTCGCCATGAGTACTTTTTGAGCCAGTTCGGACTTAAACTTTTTAAATCTCTTCATGAGTTCTTCATCGGCAAGCGCAAGAATCTGAACTGCAAGTATTCCGGCATTGCGTGCGCCGTCGAGCGCCATTGTTGCCACCGGTATTCCGGCAGGCATCTGAAGGATGGAAAGAACTGAATCCCAACCGTCAATCGAGTTTGAAGACTTAATCGGCACTCCGATAACGGGAACTGGCGTTACGGCGGCGATAACCCCCGGAAGATGCGCCGCTCCTCCCGCGCCGGCAATAACAACTTTCACTCCCCTGTTCTCCAGATTACCCGCATATTCAGCCACCTGTAATGGTACCCGGTGCGCCGATAAAGCGTTAATCTCAAAAGGAACATTCATTTCATTTAAAAACCGGGCAGCGTCTTCCATTATCTTCAAATCCGAAACGCTTCCCATCACTATGCTAACTTTTGCATCCATATTTTAACTGTTTTTTTTCACATTCATAATATACCCGGACATAGCAGAGTATATTTCTCTCAATTCTGCATTCGCCTGTAAAAAATTCAAATGCTTTTCGACAATCGCCATGTCCCCGCGTACTGCCGGACCTGTCTGTACTTTTGCAGGATTTCCCGAATCGAAAGCTTTTTTCGTAGTCTCATCGACAAGAAGTTTCAAGTCGTGAAAGTCAATCCCGAACTCATTGCAAATATCAAAGGCGCACGACAGTAATCCGTTTACAAAGTTACACGAAAAGGCTCCCGCAATATGCAGGCCCATGCGCTTTTCGGAATCCAGAACATATACCCTGCGGGAAATCCTTTGTGCCAATTCCCTTATTTTAAGCAGCGTATATTCGGAATCGGCTTCGATGTAAACAGGCACGGACGAGAAATCCGTAACGGGTCTTGCCGCCGAAAAAGTCTGGAACGGATAAAACGCTCCGTAATTTGAACAGTATGGCTCAAGCGCTTTGATATCAGTGCTTCCCGACGTGTGCAGAATAATGGAATCCTTAGCCGCAACTTCTCCGAGCATGGAAGCAGTTTCTTCTATACAATTGTCCGTTACCGATAAAAGGTAAAAATCGGCGTCCCCCAGTTCCCGTATTGAGCGAACAGGCTGGGCGTCAACCTGCTTTGCAAGATTTGCCGCATGTTCGAAAGTCCGCGAATATATCCGCGTAACTTCGACGCCCGACTTTTTTAATGCCGGAACTGCTGACGCCGCTAAATTTCCCGCTCCGATAACTGCAAGGGTATTCATCTCATATATAACCGTCTATATGGATATATCAAGTATTTCGAGTTGCATCACGCCGGCTGGAATATTGACTTCCACTGTTTCGCCTTTCTTGTGCCCCATCAAAGCTCTGGCAATAGGGGTACCGACAGACAGCTTGCTTTCCTTCAGATTGGCTTCGGCTTCGGCAACCAGAGTGTATTCCATTACAGCTTTTGTCCCGAGATTCTTCAGTTTCACCTTGCTCAGTATCTGAACTTTGGAGGAATCGATCTTCGATTTGTCAATAACTCTTGCATTGGCTATCTTTCCTTCCATTTCGGAAATTCTCATTTCCAGCATTCCCTGCGCTTCTTTTGCAGCATCGTATTCTGCATTTTCCGACAAATCGCCCTTGTCTCTTGCTTCGGCAATCTGCCGTGATATTTCGGGTCTCTCAACACTCCTCAGATGTTCCAACTCGACACGAAGTTTTTGAAGCCCTTCTTCCGTAATATATTGAGTCTTAACCATGACACTTATATTATTAAGTTTTTAAAACAAAAAAGAATTCTGCACTTTGCAACAGAACTCTTATACGTATATTTTCGGCAAATGTAATGTTTTTTTTTGAAATGATACATTTTCCCGAAATTTTTTTTTCGATAAGCCCCGTTTTCGTAATGTCTTTCTCAAAAAACGTTTCGACGATTTGGATAGAAGGCAATAAGGGAGGGGGAGAGTGTATTGACTGTCGAACTTTGGTTTCAAAATATCGCTTTTTCTTATTCAGATTGTGCCTGCAATTGTCAGATATTTTCCATCCGGCTGATCAAAGGTATTTTTTTATAAATTACATGTTTCAAGCGGAAAACACGTATGTTTTTACGCTAAACGGACGCACGTTTTCGTCAATTGCATGATTATATATGGAACAGCATCGAATAGAAATATGCCGCTTGTCATTCATATTTTTCAAGCGATTCCGGTACGGGAATAAGGTTCGGGATGATTTTCAGACAAACTGCATACTCGCAGGGTTTCGTTTCAGGCATGATGACATGCAGAGCGTCGTCCTTTTGCTCAAATGTCAATTCGCCTTCAACTCCCAGCATTCCAACTGATTTTATCCGACGATATCTTTCCGCCGAGAACGCTTTTACTGAAACCTTTTCAGCCGGCGTTCCACAAATAAAGACATAAACCGTGTCGCCCCTGACAGTGAAACGGAAATCCTGCCCGGTCAATGTCGCCATGCCGGTAAAATAGCCGCCGCCGACTTTTGTCGGACCTTCGCCGAAAATGGAATACGGACGGGTTTCGTAAATCCCCTCTCCGTTTACTTTAAGCCATTTGCCGATTTCCTTCAGCAGGGCAATCGCTTTGTCGTCAAGCGTTCCGTCTGCACGCGGCGGCACATTCAACAAAAGATTCCCGTTCTTGCTGACAATATCAATCAGGCGGTCAATGACATTTTT
>JAISDR010000086.1 GCA_031264645.1 Prevotellaceae bacterium
GAGTTCCGTATCCGGTTTATCGACAGTGAAAAGAATATTTCAGTCGATTTGTTTTCCCGGAAATACAGAATCGGAATCACAGCGGAAATGCTGGAGTTTATTAAAAGCAGCGAAATAAAATACTTTATAAATTGAAAATTAACGATAATCGCTGTTTGTTTATCCTGAATTTGGCGAAAAGAACGGTTTCCCTGCAAAATCAATGTACTCAAGTCAGGAAAAAGGTAGAATTTTCATTTTTACATTACCGTTTCAAATTTTTGTTGTACTTTTGCGCCCTGATTTTCTCATTTTAAGAGAATAGTTATTATGAATATATTATCTTTATTTGTAGCCGTTCCGGTTTTGATGTTACTGTCGCTGTTTATATGTCGAAGCATGAAACAGATACGGGCGGTGATGGTAAGCGGAGCTTCGGTACTGATGGTTTTGGCGGCTGTGCTTGCGGCAATGTTTGTCAGCGAGAGGGCGGCGTCTGACAGCGAGATGCTGTTTACCGACAGCATCGTCTGGTACGAATCCATGAACATACACTATGCGGTTGGAGTCGACGGCATTTCGGTGTTGATGATAGCCCTGTCGGCGATTATCGTATTTACGGGCGTATTTTCGTCGTGGAACATGCCGCGCGAATATTTTATGTGGTATTGCCTGCTGAGCGTCGGGGTTTTCGGATTTTTCATATCGCTTGACCTCTTCTCGATGTTCCTTTTCTACGAGGTCGCGCTGATTCCCATGTACCTGCTTATAGGAGTATGGGGCACGGGACGGAAGGAATATTCGGCAATGAAACTTACGCTGATGCTTATGGCAGGTTCGGCGTTCCTGCTGACGGCTATTTTAGGAATATATTTCACTTCGGGACATGCGAGCATGAACATAATCGAGCTGGCAGGCAGAACCATCCCGATGGCGCACCAGTACTGGATATTCCCGATGGCATTTCTTGGCTTTGGAGTGCTCGGAGCGCTGTTTCCGTTCCACACATGGTCGCCCGACGGACATGCATCGGCTCCGACTGCCGTTTCGATGCTTCATGCGGGAGTGTTGATGAAACTCGGAGGATACGGCTGTTTCCGCGTTGCGATATACCTGATGCCGGAAGCGGCTCACGATCTTTCGTGGATATTTCTTATCCTCACGGGAATAAGCGTGGTTTACGGAGCGTTTGGAGCTGTCGTGCAAACCGACTTGAAATATATAAACGCCTACTCGTCGGTGAGCCACTGCGGGTTAGTCCTTTTTGCGATATTGATGCTGAACCGCACAGCCATGACCGGCGCCATTCTGCAAATGCTGTCGCACGGACTTATGACAGCCCTGTTTTTCGCCCTTATCGGCTTGATATACGGACGGACGCACACGCGCGACATACGCGAAATGGGCGGCTTGATGAAAATAATGCCTTTTGCTTCCGTATGTTACGTAATCGCGGGTCTGGCTTCGCTGGGACTTCCGGGACTGAGCGGGTTTGTTGCGGAAATGACAGTGTTTATCGGTTCATTCGAACACGCCGACCTTTTCCATCGCGTACTGACCATCGCTGCAACATGTTCCATCGTGATTACTGCCGTGTATATACTCCGGACAGTGGGGAAAATACTCTACGGACCGGTGGTCAACGAGCATCATCTTTCGCTCCCCGACGCCTCGTGGTACGAAAAGATATCGGTTGTCGTGCTTATTGCCGGAATCGTATTTATTGGCGTTTTACCCTCGACGGTATCCGAGATTGTAAGCAACAGTCTTGCTCCCATCATTAAATATTTGAGTTTATTGTAAAATCAGAGATATAAATAAATGGATTTAAGTAATTTTCTAAAGATACAGCAGGAAGCCGGTTTAATCGCCGTGTTCCTGATTTTGATAATTTACGACATATTCGGTTCCGAACGGTCGAAGCAATGGTTTCGCCTGACAGCCTGCATACTGTTCGGCTTGCATACTGTTGCGGGCTTTTTCTTTTCCTCTGTCGGGGAAGCGTTTGGAGGGATGTATGTCTCGTCGGGAATGACGGTTATGATGAAAAACATACTCAATGTCGGCACGTGTTTTGTCCTTATGCAGTCGGGACAGTGGCTGAAATCGGAACCGGCTCTCAGGCAGCGCGAAGGAGAGTTCTACACGCTGACGCTCATTACATTGCTGGGCATGTACATGATGATATCGGCGGCGAACTTCATGATGCTGTACATCAGTATCGAAACGGCGGCGCTCCCTGTTGCCTGCCTTGCAGCGTACAATAAGTACAAAGAAAATTCAGCCGAAGCGGGAGCCAAATTCATACTGATTTCCGCGCTTTCGTCCGGAGTAATGATGTTCGGGCTTTCGTACCTGTACGGGGCTATGGGCACACTGTACTTCAGCGATATGAGCGCGCTGGTTTCGAGTAATCCGATGACCCTGTTCGGTTTTGTATTCTTCTTTGCAGGACTTGCGTTTAAGATTTCGCTTGTACCCTTCCATCTCTGGACAGCAGACGTATACGAGGGCGCTCCGACGGGCGTAACGGCTTATCTTTCGGTAGTGTCGAAAGGAGCTGCCTGCTTTGTGCTTATGTTTACGCTTTATCATGTTTTCGGGAATATCGAAACGGTTTGGTATCAGATGCTGTGGGGTTTGTCGGTGGTAACGATTATAATTGGCAATCTGTTTGCAATCAGGCAAAAGGACATCAAGCGGTTTTTCGCTTTCTCGTCAATATCGCAGGCTGGGTACATCATGCTCGGCATAATGGGCGGGACGGATCAGGGCGTAACGGCGACAGTGTATTATGTGCTTGTGTATCTGTTCTCGAACCTTGCCGCTTTCGGGGTAATCACATCCGTTGAAAATCAATCGGGACGTACCGATATTGCCGCGTACAACGGTCTGTACAAGTCGAATCCGAAACTTGCTTTTATCATGATGCTTGCCGTATTTTCCCTTGCGGGAATCCCGCCTTTCGCAGGATTTGTCAGCAAGTTCTTCATATTTGCAGCCGCGGCTGCAAAAGGGGATTACCTTCTCGTGTTTATAGCCCTTGCAAATACTGTGGTTTCGCTGTATTACTATCTATTGATTGTCAGAGCGATGTTTATCAATCAGGCAGACGAACAGCCCGTCGGCACAATCCGTACCGACAATTATAACAAAATCAGTCTCGCGCTGTGTACCGCAGCAATACTGCTGGTCGGAATAGCAAGCAATATCTACGGATATATCAATGAGCTGTAATTTACTAATTTTGCCGATTGAAACAATATTATTGAAATGGATAAATTATTGGAGAAAAGCGCATTGACAGTCAATCCCGGAATAGAGCAACCGCCTCTCATCAATCCGGAAGCGATGGCGCGAATCAGGAGAAACAGGAAAAAACCTCTCACAACAGAACAGTATGTCGAGGGAATTTTGGAAGGACGCATGACCATTTTAAGCAAGGCTATCACTCTTGTCGAAAGTCTTTTAGACGAACATCACGAGATGGCTCAGGCAATTATCGAAAAATGTCTCCCCTATTCGGGGAAATCCATACGCATAGGCATAACGGGCGTCCCGGGCGCGGGAAAAAGCACGTTTATCGAAGCATTCGGCAAAAAAATAACTTCCTGGGGACACAGGCTCGCAGTGCTGGCAATTGATCCCAGCAGCGAACGCTCGAAAGGCAGCATACTCGGCGACAAAACCCGTATGATCGAGCTTAGCTGCGACCCGAATGCGTTTATACGTCCAAGTCCTTCAGCCGGATCTTTGGGAGGAGTAGCCCGCAAGACGAGGGAATCGGTGATTCTGTGCGAAGCGGCGGGATTCGATACGATCTTTATCGAGACCGTAGGCGTCGGACAGTCGGAAACCACCGTACATTCGATGGTCGATTTTTTCCTCCTGCTGATGATTTCCGGAGCAGGCGACGAACTGCAGGGAATAAAAAGAGGTATCATGGAAATGGCGAACATGATTGTCATCAACAAAGCCGACGGGAGCAATGTCGAAAAGGCGATGCTTGCAAAAGCCCAGTATCAAAGCGCGATGCACCTGTTTCCGCCGGCTGCTTCGCACTGGACGCCAAAAGTCCTGACAACTTCGTCGACGGAAAAAACTGGAATGGAAGAAATCTGGGCCTCAATCAACGAATATGTTTCCCTGACCGAACACAACGGTTTCCTGCAGTCGAACCGTCAGGAACAGACCAAATTCTGGATGTACGAAACAATAAACGAGACTTTGCAGAACAATTTCTACTCGAATCCGCAAATCCGCGACCTGCTTGAGGATTATGAAGACAAAGTCGCCACGGACAGGATTTCATCCTTTATTGCAGCCAGGGAGCTTTTGAATAAATATTTCGAAACAAAGTAAAAAACCTACAGATATGTACAGCATTTACAAAAAGGAAATCGTTTCGTTTTTCTCGTCGTTGACGGGATACATAGCAATCATTGTATTTCTGGCGCTTACGGGCTGGTTCATGTGGATCAATCCGGGCGAATTTAACATCCTGGATGGAGGATATTCAACGATTGACACCCTGTTTTTCATTGCGCCATGGGTTTTCCTATTTCTTGTACCGGCGACGACGATGCGCAGTTTTGCGGAAGAACGCAAGACAGGCACGATTGAACTGCTGCTGACGCATCCCGTGTCCGAAATGCAGCTGGTCATGGCTAAATATCTTGCCGCCGTGACGCTTATCCTGCTGTCGCTGCTCCCGTGCCTGATATATTTTGCGACGGTTTATTTCATCGGAAATCCGGTAGGCAATATTGATTCCGGCGGGACATGGGGCTCGTTTGCCGGACTGTTTTTCCTTGCTTCGGCATACGCCGCAATCGGGATATTTGCATCGTCGCTGACGGATAACCAGATAGTTGCCTTCATCGTTTCGGCGGCGCTGTGCTTTTTCGCATATACGGGATTCGACGGTCTGGCTTCGATGGCTCCCCTGAAACCTGTGAATACCTTTATCATTTCCCTCGGGATAAACGAACACTACAAATCGCTGAGCCGCGGAGTTATAGATATACGCGACGTCATGTATTTTGTGATTGTTTCCGCTACGTTTACGGGCGCTGCGCGATTAAAACTGCAATCGCGCAAATGGTGAATGACATGCTGCCGGATTCCTCTGTAATCGAATTTATTAAAAGCCATCACGTCCTTACTCTGGCAAGCTGTGCAGGCTCGGTTCCGTATTGCTCAAACATGTTTTATACTTTGCTGGAAAAGGAATTCTGTTTAGTATTTACTTCCGATAAAAAGACGCGGCATATAATGGAAATAACTCAAAATCCTCTCGTTGCAGGCTCCATCGTTCTGGAAACCGAGACAGTTGGCAAAATACAGGGATTGCAGTTCTGCGGAAAAATGATGGAAGTTTCAGGACGACTGAAGACCAGGGCAGTAACGGCATATCTCAAACGCTTTCCGTACGCGGTTCTGTCCGGGACGCCTGTGTGGGTGGTAGAAATTACTTATGCGAAATTCACGGACAACAGGCTTGGCTTCGGAAAAAAGCTTGTCTGGGAAAAAACAGGTGAAGATTGAAATTGTGATTTATCCGCTAAAATTCTCCTTCCATATCGTAGCTGTTTCCCGAACTTTCCTGATCGGATCTTCTGTCTGTCCTTTCACGTCTTTCCGGTTTCACATTTCCGAAATTGTAAGTCAGTGTCAAACCTGCGAATCGACCTCCTCTCCAGTTTTCGGAATCCTGGAAAAATCCTGTTCCACGAGTGACTGTATGCCATCTGCGGGAATTGAAAATATCCCGTGCGTTGATGCTGGCGCTGATTTTGCCGAAAACCCTGCGTATTCCGGCGTCCAGAGAATAGTTCGCTTTTCTGTATCCCTGGGCAACGAGCTGTTTGGCGCGGTAATCGCCCGTCAACTGCAGGGAGAACAGCTTTGGGAATATGAAACTTGCGATTATTTTGGCGTCCCATGAAAAATTCTCCTGCGCTATTCCGTCAACAGGATGCGTTGCGTTTTCGGGCATATACGAAAACCCGTCCAGTTTATTGTAAAACAGATTAACGGTAGTAGTCAGGTCGACGAATCCGGAAAACCTGTTTTTCACTACAAATTCCGTTCCTGCCGAAGAAGTTCCTGCAATATTTTCGAATGTACTTTTCATAGTATTGCCGTCGAGATAGCTAATTCTCTGTACGATATTGTCCGTCGAGCGGTAATATCCCGAAAAGGAAAAAATATGACTCTTCCAGTTCTTTATATAATTAAGTTCAAATGAATTGGAATATTCAGGCAGCAGTTCGGGATTTCCGAAAGAGATATTGGTTGAATCGGTTATATTCTTGAACGAATTAATCTGAGGTCCCCTTGGTCGCGTGATGCGCCGGGTATAGTTTACCTGCAATTCGTTGCCCAATGGCAGTGAATACGAGAGGAAAAGGCTTGGGAAAAGATTGAAATAACTGTTGTTGTGAAACGGAATATCCGATTCGTTGTACCCCAGCGAGCGTGTATTGATATCCGAATATTCGCCGCGTAAGCCAAGCTGATAGCCCAGTTGACTGAGGTGTCCCGTATATGTCGAGTACAGTGCGTGGATATCCTGATTGTAGATAAATTTGTTGAAGAGTTCGGGAACAGCAACGGCGTCTTCCTTTGTTCTGCCGGCAAAAGTTTCAACCGGACTGTTTTCACGCCCGAACGTTCCCTTATATCCTGCTTCTATCTTGTTGTTTTTGTTAAATTCATTTACGTAATCAAGTTGAAAATCTATGTTATACGGCCCAATATCTCCTGTCTGGTATTGATATGACGATATTCGGTTATCTGTAGAATATATGGACGTTTGAGTATAAGTCGATTCGGCGTTCATTCCCCAGGTGTTGTACGAAGCCGTAAAATCGATGTTGCTTGTTTTGCTGAAATCGTGTTTGTAGCCAAGCTGGACATTTCCCCCGAGCATGTCGGTTTCGGACGATGTACGGCGTTCGCTTTGTTTATATGAACCGGGGATATTGCTTCTGTAGTTGGTGACGTTTTCATTCTTTCCGCCACCGAACATATTGAATCCGTTTAGAGTAAAATGGTCGTTGTCCGTAAGGTGATAGGTCAAACCGGCGCGTCCGAAAAAGTTCCTGCGCCGTCCGTCGATGTCCGACGTCTGATCTAAAAATGTCTCCTCGCCGTTTATAAGCCGGTGCGAATTGCCTCCTCCATTAAACACTCTGTTCCTGTGATTCAGGCTTGCGAAAACATCCAGTTTCCTGCTGCTGTAGTTGTAATTTACGCCGAAATTGTATCCGCCCCTGGAATCGACGCCTGCCTGTATGCTTCCAAAGTATCCGGCTCTTCGGTTTTCCTTCAAAATGATATTGATTATTCCCGCTGTTCCTTCGGGACTGTACTTGGCTGAGGGGTTTGTAATTACTTCAATCCTGTCGATATTTTCCGCCGGCATTTGCTCAAGTATCTGTGCGCGGTTATCGGCAGAAAGTCCCGAAGCTTTGCCGTTTATCCAGATTGTCACAGCCGAGTTTCCACGCAGCGACACCTCGCCTTCGGTATTGACCTCAACGGACGGGATATTGCTTAGCACATCGCTGGCGCTCCCTCCCGAAGCGGAGATATTTTGATCGACATTGAACACTTTTTTGTCGATATCTATTTTCATTTGCGTACCGATAGCTGTAATTTGCACTTCGTCCAAAAATTCCGTCTCTTCCTCCAGAGATATCTGCTTAATGTTTATTCCCCTGGCGCTTGAAGTCAGAGATATTTCCTGTTCAAAGGTTTTATATCCGATGGAGGAAACCCACAGAGTATAATTGCCATAAGGAATATTTTTGAAGGTAAACCTGCCGTTTTGGTCGGTATTGACGCCGATGGTATCTTTTCCCCTGATTACGACGGTTACAGATTCCAGCGCCTCCTTGCTTTTGGAGTCAATAACAGTTCCACTGACGATGCCGTCGTCGGCTGCATAAATAAAGTTTATAAACAAAAACATCTGAATAGCAAGTACAATTTTTCTCATTTCCTTAATTTTCACTAATATATTTTATAATTACAGGATGCAAAGGTGCGAAAAAAATATTAACACAGCACAATATTTTGATGAAACAGAAAAATAAGATATTAAAACGAAAAAATTAAAACTGAAGCGGACAGAGCAATATATCCGGCATAACGTTTGGACATAGACGAATGACTGTAATATCACAAGGTTGATGGAGTTTTTGATTGTCAATTCAATTATTTGACGTACCTTTGGCGCAAAATTATTATAAAATATTATATATTATGAAAGGTACATGTATTGTTATTGCATTGATTACTTTAAGTTTATTTTCCTGTAAACAGCCTGCCTCACAGAATGAAGAGTGGATACAATTGTTTAACGGGAAGGATTTGGAAGGCTGGACTGTAAAGATAACAGGTTATCCGGTGGGGGAAAATTTCGGAAATACTTTTTATGTAGAAGACAGTATTTTGAAAGTCAAGTACAGCGCTTATGGCGACGATTTTGCGAGCAGATTCGGACATTTATACACGAACAAGTCATATTCGCATTATAAGCTTCGTGTAGAATACCGTTTTACAGGAGAACAGGCAAAAGGAGGACCCGGCTGGGCATACCGTAACAGCGGAGCAATGCTGCATGCACAGGCTCCCGAAACTGTAGCTTTGACGCAGGATTTTCCGGTATCGGTTGAAGCTCAGATGTTGGGCGGAAATGGAATAAACGAACGCAAAACGGGAAATGTCTGTACTCCGGGAACGGAAGTACATATCAATGGAGAACTTTATAAAGGACATTGCTACGGATCTACTTCCAAAACATATCATGGCGACCAGTGGGTTACTCTCGAAATGATTGTTCTGGGCGACAGTATTGTACATCATGTGATGGAAGG
>JAISDR010000134.1 GCA_031264645.1 Prevotellaceae bacterium
TCGCAGACGCAGCATCTGATTAATGCGCCGCTCGGATACAACACCGACAACATATTGCATATTCCGACTTTTACTTTTGAAAACGAGGGACTCAGGGACGCATTTTTTGATGAAACAGGGAAACTCGCTTCGGTGAAACGTATCGCTTACGCATCCGGAACGCCTTTTGACAGAGGTAATAACAATACATTTATCCATAATGGTAAAAATATTTCCCTGCAACTTTTAACCGGCGATTCGGCATACGTCCGGATGCTGGGACTTAAGATTCTGCGGGAAAATCATCAGGAAAACGCTTACTATGTCTCTCAATTTGCATTGAAGGAGCTTGAAATCGAAGAAGACGCTTTGGAGTTTGTATCCAGCGACGGTTACAGATTCAAGATTGCAGGAATTATACAGGATTTCCGCCTGGGAACTGTTACGGACGATATACATCCGGTTGTTTTCAAGTTAGGCAGGGATAAGTATCCATGGGGCATTTTGGTGGAGGTACAGGGCGATGCTTCAGCAGCATACAGGCAGGTGAAACAAACGTATGAACGGATAGCCGGCACGGGTTTCACCGGTAAGTTTATCAACGAGCAGATTGCAGAATCTTATGCCAAACAAAGGCAAATTTCGCAGATAATAATCGTCTTTACCGGCATTGCCATACTGATTTCCATTTTAGGATTGCTGGCTATGTCCACGTATTTTATCCGCCTGCGGACAAAAGAGATTGCCGTCCGGAAAGTGTTTGGCGCAAGTTTCGGCGAAGTGCTCATGCAGTTGCTGCGCACGTTTCTCACTTATGTAGCAGTGGCTTTTGTTGTCGCTCTTCCTTTCAGCTGGTATCTCATGCGCATGTGGCTGGACGATTATTCGTACCGCATCAGTCTAAGCCCGTGGATATTCATCGCTGCCGGACTGTTCTGCTTTATTGTGTCGCTGGTAACGGTGTTCTGGCAAAGCCGAATCGCTGCCAACGCTAATCCGATCGATTCGATGAAAACGCTGTAAATCCCCGAAAAAGTGAAAAAATCTCTTGAGAGATTTTTTCTATCTCTCAAGAGATAGTTTTCATCTCTTGAGAAATAATTTTCATCTCTTGAGAGAAAAAAAAAATCTCTCAAGAGATAGCTTCCATCTCTCGAGAGATTTTTTTTTTCTCTTGAGAGATTTTTTTTTTCTCTCAAGAGATTTTTTTTTTCTCTCAAGAGATAGCTTTCATATCTTGAGAGATTTTTTTTATCTCTTGAGAGATTTTTTTCATTTTTTTTGGAAATTTATCCATTTTCCGAAAAATGTTGTAATTTTGCACACTGGAATGTACAAAATTTAGAGTATAATGTACACCGGACTGTACAAAACGTATATAAAATGGATATATTAATAGAAAAGTCATATCAGAAAGCGGGGGATGTAGATACCCGTTTTGTTCGCAGTATAATGGATAAAATTGACTGGAACGACCGCCTGATAGGTATTCGCGGCGCAAGAGGCGTGGGAAAAACGACGCTTTTGCTTCAACGGATTAAAAAGTTTTTAGGCAACACAAGCGAAATCCTGTATGTTTCGCTCGATAATCTCTGGTTTGCCGAACACGGTTTGCTTAATCTGGTTGATTATTTTGTAAAACGCGGCGGCAAGTTTCTGTTTCTCGACGAAATACATAAATATCCAAACTGGTCGCAGGCAATCAAAAATATTTACGATGATTTTCCTGCATTGAAAGTGGTCTTCACAGGTTCTTCGCTGCTTGAAATCCTTAATGCCCGCGCCGATTTGAGCCGCCGCGCCATCGTGTACGATATTCAGGGGCTTTCGTTTCGCGAGTTTTTGAATATTGCACAAAAAACAGATTTTAAGGCGGTTTCGCTGACTGATATTCTGGAAAATCAAAAGGACATTTCGGACGAAATCCTGTCGAAAGTAAAACCTTTGCAATTTTTCAGCGATTATCTGCGGTATGGTTATTATCCTTTCTTTACTGAAGGAATTGCCAGGTTTTCGTATCGGCTGGAGGAAGTCGTCAATTTGATTTTGGAGGTGGAATTGCCTTTGCTTCGCAATCTTGACCCTGCGTATGTCGTCAAAATAAAACAGCTTCTGCAAATTGTTGCGGAATCGGTTCCATTTACTCCAAACATTGATAATTTAAGCAAGCGTATTGTTATTCACAGAAATACGCTTTTATCCTACCTTTATTACTTGCAGGAAACACAGTTGACAAATCATTTGCATAAAGATGTTTCGGGGATAAACCGGCTTCAAAAACCCGAAAAGATTTATCTCGAAAATACTAATCTTGCTTACGCTCTCGCCGAAAACAATGCCGATACTGGCAATATGCGGGAGACTTTTTTTCTTAATCAGTTGTCTTATGAGCATGTCGTTGAGTATCCAAATCGCGGTGATTTCATGCTTGATAAAAAGTTTTTGTTCGAAATCGACGGAAAAAACAAGTCGGGCAAACAAATTAAAGACGCAAGCAATGCATACATTGTCGCCGACAACATGGAATACGGTTTTGACAAAAAAATTCCATTATGGCTGTTCGGAATGTTATATTAAAAATATTTCATATATCTTTGCGCGAATTTTATATTGAATTTTATGCCGAACAGACTGTTTAGAAAGAAGAACATCTCCGATGCCTTGAAGGAATCGGAAGGTTTTAACGGGGGACTTAAGCGTACCCTCTCTGCGACAAATCTTGTAATGCTGGGAATTGGCGCCATTGTCGGAACCGGGATCTTTGTCATAACGGGACAGGCTGCCGCCGATTATGCCGGACCATCGCTGACCATTTCGTTTCTCATATCGGCGTTATGCTGCGTACTTGCCGGTCTGTGTTATGCCGAATTTGCGTCCATAATTCCCGTTTCGGGCAGCGTATATTCCTACAGCTATGCGACCACCGGTGAATTTTTAGCCTGGTTTATAGGCTGGGATCTTGTGCTTGAATACCTGTTTGCCTGTTCCAGTGTAGCCGTCGGCTGGTCGGGCTACATGCTGAACATGCTGCACGGCTGGGGGATAGATATTCCCTCGCACATTGCATCTTCCACGCTTGTCTACGATGATGACGGCTGGGCATTCAGCGGCAGCATCATCAACTTTCCGGCAGTGTTCATTGTCGGGACAGTTACCGCATTCCTTATTGGCGGCGTCAGGCAGTCCGCTCTGGTAAACAACATCATGGTCGCCATAAAAGTCGGAGTTATACTTCTGTTCATCGGATTCGGGATTTCGTACATTGACGTTTCCAACTGGAGCCCGTACATTCCCGAAAATGTTAATGGAGAATTTGGACATTACGGCTGGTCGGGAATCCTGCGTGGCGCGGCTGTGGTATTTTTTGCCTATCTCGGTTTCGACGCCCTTTCGACGACGGCGCAGGAAACGCGGAATCCGCAGAAGGACATGCCCAGGGGAATTTTAATATCGCTCATTATATGCGCTGTCCTGTACGTGTCGGTTACGGCGGTGCTTACCGGAATAGTAAACTACACGGAACTGAACGTCGATGCGCCTATTGCAATGGCAGTTGACAGGGCGGGAGAAGGACTGTCGTGGTTAAGTCCGTTCATAAAGCTTGGCGCCATTGCCGGTCTCACCTCGGTGATTCTGGTCATGATGCTCGGACAGTCGCGCATCTATTATGCGATATCCAGCGACGGACTGCTTCCAAAAATCTTATCAAAAGTGAACAAACGCGGCGCGCCTTACAGCGCCACCATTTTCGCAAGCATCGTTACAGGCTTGATTGCCGGACTGTTTCCGCTGGACATTTTGAGCGAGCTTGTGTCCATCGGCACGCTTATGGCATTCACCATCGTGTGCCTTTCGATTCTGGTATTGCGCAAAACGCAGCCCGATTTGCCCCGCCCGTTCAGGACGCCGTTTGTTCCGTTTGTTCCCCTGCTTGGCGCCGCCATTTGCCTGATGCAGATGGCAGCGCTTCCGTGGAATACATGGCTGAGGCTGATAGGATGGACTGCGGTCGGGTTTATAATTTATTTCCTGTATGGAATAAAGCACAGTAATCTCAATAAACGCGGAAATTAA
>JAISDR010000153.1 GCA_031264645.1 Prevotellaceae bacterium
GAATGGATAAACGAACTGCGAATCGGAGAAGCCAAAAAACTTCTGCTGCAACATCCGGAAATGACAGTCAATGAAGTCGCGCACTGCAGCGGATTTTCCGACAGAAGCCATTTCCTGCGGCTCTTCAGGAAACACGCCGGAGTATCCACCACGGAATGGAAAAAACTCCCGCTGACATAAAAATACGTGAGATTTTCACGTTTAATAAAAAACCGTACCTTTGCCGCAGAAAATAACATATTAAAAAAATGAAGTTATGTTGCTAAGATTCAAAGTTAAAAATTTCCTTTCGTTCCATGAAGAAACTGTGTTTGATACGTTTCCCAATGTCAAACGTGTGAACTTTTCGCACCATGTTTAT
Source organism: Prevotellaceae bacterium (assembly GCA_031264645.1). Taxonomy (GTDB): domain Bacteria; phylum Bacteroidota; class Bacteroidia; order Bacteroidales; family UBA932; genus JAIRLF01. Next base: position 362 of record JAISDR010000153.1, read on the forward strand.
ACTGAAATGACTGTACCCCTGTTGAAGCAAGCCGTTATTTATGGCGCTAACGGTTCGGGCAAATCCAATTTCATTAAAGCAATTGATTTTTTGTGCAGTTTCGTTATATACGAAGATTTTCTCAAAACAATCGATTTGGACGATTACTTTTTCCAGCTCACAAAAGAGAAATCGCAAAACATTTCTTTTGAAATTGAATTCTTTCATGAAGATGAATATTACATTTATAATGCGGACATTAGCAAAAAAGAGATTTGCGAAAAACTGTCAAAGTCAGGTTTGGGGAAAACAGACTCATTGATATTCAAACGCAGGGGAACAAGTATCGACGCTCCTTCCATTCAGAATGACGCGGCTGTAAAACAATTGCTTTCGCTAAGTCACAATTCTTCCCTGCTGCCTCTGAATATGAAATTTCCCGTACTTTCAAGCAAGGGAGCAAAGCATATTTATGAATGGTTTTCTAAAAAGATAGAAGTCATTTCTATTAACAGCGCAATTCCTGCACTCATTAATGTAATGTCGCAAAATCATGAAATATTGAGTTTTGCCAACAAAGTTTTTGAGAATATTGGAATTGGCATTAAAGCCGTAGGAATAAGTGATACTCCATTTGAAAAATGGATTGGCGAATCAAAAAACTCCATTGAATGGCAAAATATTATAGATAAAAATCCTTTGGCTTTTAATAGAAGTATCAGTCAAATAAAAAACAGCAGAAATGTTTTGAATATCGTTGTCCGGAAAGGTACACAGACAGTACAGGAGTTTCTGTTCGACCAGTCAGGACAGTCGGGCTATCACAAGCAAATGAAAATCACTGCCCAGTCGGACGGAACAGTGAGACTGCTGTTTTTGATACCTGCTTTATATGCCGCTATACATCAGGGCAAAACTGTTTTCATTGACGAAATTGATAACAGCATTCACCCGAATTTGATGTTTGAACTGCTGCGGTTTTATGCCAACAGCCAATGTACCGGACAGTTGATTTTCACTACGCATACTACAAAATTCCTGAATCAGCAGGAATTGCTTCGTCCCGACGAAATCTGGTTTACCGAAAAACTGGACGGCAATACGCGAATGTATTCTCTGAATGATTTTAAACTGCACAATACGCTGAATATCGAGAACGGGTATTTGGACGGTCGTTATGGCGGAGCACCTGTAATGGATGAAATTATCCCGGGAGTATGAGAAGTTACGAAAAATCAAATCCTGAAAAACCCGCAACAGTCCCCGCTCAAAAACCTGTGGACAAAACGGAGGCGCCATCGCCAGTATCAATCAGGGATGCAGGAACAGATTACAGAAAAACAGACGGCTTTTTATTGCCGAAATCATTTTTTGTAATTGTTTCGGGCGGCGAAAGAACAGAACGACTGTATTTCAAAATCATTTCAAATCAGGATAAATTTGCGAGAGTTCGGATTGAATTTATTGCCGATCCCAAACGGCTGAATCCGAAAGGACTGCTTGAAACGGCAAAATATAAGCAGGAACATTACAAAACAAGTCAGGAAAACGAAGCCGACAGAATTTATATTGTGTCCGATGTGGATGATTTTATGTCCGAACTTTTGAAAATAAAACCCGAATGCGATACGTTGAACATTTCATTAATCATCAGCAATTCATGCTTTGAAATCTGGCTGTATTACGCCTGGTTTAATGAAATTGCAGGTTTTACCGTACCTGAAAACAAATCGCATATCAGCAGGAGTTTCAGACGCTGGATGCCAAGTCATATCAATCCCAAAAGAGCAATTTTCAATATTGAGCAGGATATCAAAAATGCAAAGAAACATTACAAAAAACGATATTTTGGAAACGTAAGTTCGAGGCAGTCAATGCACCCTTTGTTATGTCCTGACTAAACGTCATTTCGCTCTTAGTTGCGGTACGAAACGGACACTCGCAATGACGAACGACGATGGTTTGCTTCGATTTATGATGACGACTGTTCTTATTATGTCCTGACTAAGCATCATTTCGCTTGTAGTTGCGGCACGAAACGAAAACTCGCAATGACGGATAAATGTGTGCTGAGCAATGGGCGTAATGTAGCAAAGCAATCCAGAGTTTTTATATCTTGTTTATTTCGCATACCTATATTGTTATAAAAATAAAAAGCCCGTTTTGCCTGTTTTCTGTCGACAGGCAAGCTTTCCCTATCGACAGGCAAAGTTTCCCTATCGATAGACAATGTCTCCCTATCAATAGACAAAGTTTTCCTATCGATGGACAAAGTTTTCCTATCGATGGACAAAGTTTCCCTATCGATAGACAAAGTTTCCCTATCGATAGACAAAGTTTCCCTATCGATAGACAAGGTTTTCCTATCAATAGATAAAGTTTTCCTATCGATAGACAAAGTTTTCCTATCGATAGACAAGGTCTCCCTATCAATAGACAAGGTCTCCCTATCGATAGACAGAGTTTCCCTATCAATAGACAAAGCCCTGTCGGAACTATAAATTGCGCTTTTATTGAATTGCAGAACTGTTTGCCAGGTGCTAATTGAATGTGAGAATATGAGAAAAAGTTGCGTGCGAAGAAAAAGATGATAACTTTATCTGCTGATTTTAAGATATTTGTTTGGATTGAATGAATCTATCGTTGTCAGGAGTTTGTATGCATCCTCCCTGTCGGTTTTCGGAGATTCGGCAAAAATGTTTATCAACTCATCGGATTTGGCGTCGAAAAACAGCCGTAAATAAGGCGCGGACATTTCGTTTTGCGCTTCAAACGATCTTTTTATATCGGAAAGAGCCTGCAGAATCTGTTTCCTTCCTTCGGCAACATTTTCTGTAAGCTGGTCTAATCCAAGGCGGTGATATTTGTAGTATGCCGTATGTTCGTAGCTGTACGAAGGGTTTAAAATATTTTCGATTATCCAGTACCGGTTTTTTCTGTTGGCATTTTCGTAAGGATTCCATCCCGAATAATTTTCCCTCTGGGCATTTGTAATAATTGTCTGGGCATTTTCGAAAAACGGCGAGCCGCCTTTCAGCGAAAAACTGTCATAGTCAATACCCAAAATCAGATATGCATAAAAGGCTGTCACGGAAGTGAGATTCGACTTGAAAGTACGCAAATCGAAATCCAGACGGTCAAATTCGATATAGTCAAAAACAAAATCATCGTCCACATGATTGAGGATTACCGTCTGATACGACGCTCCGTAAACAGGACGGCGCGCCTGCACCTGCAGAGAACCGGAGCATCGCGTTCCCCCATATTCGTTGATAGTGATAAAAAACGAACAGTCAATGCGTTCCTCTTCCGAGAAAGTATGATTAGTCCATTTCGTCCCGTTCATAAATTCGTTAAGAGACGTTTGTAAAGTACTGAAAACAGTCTTGTTCGTTCCCTGAATTTTCGACGCATTAACCGTAACATTGCATCTCAATTCCTGCGACAGAGCGGTAATCGCCGGCAAAATCGAAAACATTATTATATACAAATATCTTTTCATAATTCCGAATCTGTTATTTCCCTTAATTTTTGTTGTATATGAGAGACAATATCCTTAGCCACGGCTATTTTCGCTTTGGTATCGAAACGGGTTTCCGTGCCGTCGCTGTCGATTATTGTGATTTTATTTGTATCAATTCCAAAACCCGAACCCGCATCATTAAGCGAATTAAGCACAATAAAATCCATGTTTTTCGATCTCAGCTTTTCGCGGGCATTATTCAGTTCATTTTCTGTTTCCAGAGCAAAGCCCGCCAAAATCTGCTTATACTGTTTTATACGTCCAAGTTCGGCGGCAATATCTTTTGTCTTTGTCAGTGAAATAGTCAAATCCGTTTTTTGCTTTATCTTGTTTTCTTCCTGTTTTTCAGGCGTAAAATCGGCAACCGCGGCACACATTACAGCAATATCGCAGGAAGGAAACAGGCGCAGGCATTCCTCATACATTTCATTGGCAGACACTATATTAACCCGTCTGATATTCGGATGCATGGGCGACAAATGCACAGGACCGCTGATCAGTATTACGTCGGCGCCCTGTTGAGCCAGAGTTTCGGCAATGGCATATCCCATTTTACCCGACGAATAGTTGCTTATAAACCGTACAGGATCAATTTTTTCGTATGTCGGTCCGGCGGTAACCAGCGCGCGCAAGCCCGAAAATGAGGCGTCGAAATAGGAATTGATGTGAGCGGCAATTGTTTCCGGCTCTGCCATGCGACCTTTGCCGTCAAGTCCGCTTGCAAGTTTCCCCGTCTCCGCATCAATAATGATATCGCCGTGAGATTTCAGCGTTTCCATATTTCTCAAAGTGGCAGGATGCCTGTACATGTCCAAATCCATTGCCGGAGCGACAAACACAGGACATTTCGCCGACAGGTACGTCGTAAGAAGCAGATTGTCTGCAATGCCTGCCGCCATTTTCCCGATGGAATTGGCTGTAGCGGGCGCTATGACGTATGCGTCAGCCCATAAGCCCAAACTCACATGACTGTTCCACTCGCCGTTTTCGGGATTAAAGAAATCGACCATAACGGGATTTTTCGAAAGCGTCGCCATAGTAAGCGGAGTGATAAAACGCCGGGCTGTTTCGGTCATAATAACCTTAACTTCGGCGCCTTCCTTTACAAGCAAACGAACAAGCGCTGCAGTTTTATAAGCTGCAATACCGCCTGTTATTCCGACTAAAATATGTTTCCCGGCAAGCACGACTCAGTCATTTTTTATACTTTGAGCCTTCGCAATTATTTATTGGATTCTGCCTTTCTGAAATAGATTTTTCCATCCAGAAATTCCTGAATAGCAAGCAAACCCGCTTTAGGGAGCTTTTCGTAAGATTTCGACATTTCGATTTGCTCTCTGTTTTCGAATACTTCCTCTAAATTATCGCCAACACTGGTAAATTCCTCCAGTTTTTTCGAAAGCTCCTGCTTTAATTCTGCAGAAATTTGATTAGCACGTTTGGCTATAACCATCACGCTTTCATAAATATTTCCTGTCGGAGCAGTAAATTTTTCGATATTGCGCGTTACGGTATTCGCCGGTGCATTGTACCTTTTTATTAATTCCATTTTTTATTATTATTTATTTTTTGATACTTAATTCATTATCCAAATCTATTCCACGTTTTTGCGTAAACATAAGGGATTCGACATACATGGTTTCAGCCTCGGCTTTGTATTTTGATTCGGGATATTCGCTCACGAAGTTATAATATTCGTCAATTGCGGCGATATATCTTTCGGGCTGCATCTTTCTGACGCTCTTTTTAGCGTATATATAACTCGCTTTCAGCATCAGGAATGACTGTTCCTCGTTATACTTGCTGAGAGGAAAGTCTCTGATACTGTTGCGCAAAGCAACTATAGCCGACTTGTAATCTTCGATTTGGAAATATAATTTGGCTGACATGTAAGCCTTTTCTTCCAGCCGTCCCTTCAGTTCGGTCAGGTAATCCTTGTCCTTGTCTTTTCCGTATTCCGAATCGGGAAATTTGGTATTGAAGACATTGAACGCAGTTATTGCATCTATGGTATTGTGCTGATCCAAAGAGGCGCGCGAAGACAGCCTGTACAGATTCACCGCCCGCATATAATAGGCTTCTTCGGCAAAATTACTGCGTCCGAATATGCGGGTGAACTTTTCCAGAGAAGCTTCCGCCGAATAATAATCGCTCATCAGGTAATATCCTTTGGCGATATAGAAATTCACGGTATCGTCGCGCGACTGCCCGTTGTAAATGGCATTTAAGGATTCAAACAAAGGCGTGGACTTGGAATATTTGGTCTTGTTATAGTATTCCAATCCGGCAGAATATCGTTTTTCGGGGTCAGGATTCTTCAATAATTTGTTGTATCCGGCACATCCTGAAATTATAAAACTTATCAGAATCAACAATATACTTTTATTTTTTAATCTATACATATTCTTTATCCCACATTAAATCGAAGCGCAAAGTTACAA
>JAISDR010000185.1 GCA_031264645.1 Prevotellaceae bacterium
TTTTTTCCCTGTTGGGAATCTATTAACAGGTAAAAAAATAGTAGGTAAAAATAAATATGATTAATTATGAGGAATAAGAACATTTTAAAGACGATTATTTTATTAGTATTCGCAGGTCTAATCGGAGGAGTGGTATCTGCGTTAATTATTTCAAAAAAACAAAAACAGCCTGAAAAAATTTTTCTGGAAGTCCCGCGGCAAATGTCTGTTACTACTGCTGCATTTTCTCCGGCAGGCGAACCTGTCAATTTTTCGGATGCGGCGGAACATGCTGTGCCTGCGGTTGTACATGTCAAAGTAACGGGAGAAACCCAGCGGAGGTACTCCAGAGACAACAACGATCTCTTTGATTTTTTCTTTGGCAATCCCGAAGAACGGAGGTATCCCGAAGAACGGAAATATCAGGAATATACGCCAAAAGGTTCCGGCTCCGGAGTTATCATATCGGAGAATGGCTATATAGTAACGAATAACCACGTCATTGAAAAAGCAAGCGAAATTACAATAGTTTTCGATGACAGGACAAGCCTTCCCGCCAGCGTCGTGGGTCGGGATCCGAATACCGATGTTGCTCTGCTGAAAGTCGAAACCGACACAAAACTGCCCACTTTAGGATTTGCCGACTCCGACAATTTGCGGCTTGGCGAATGGGTGCTGGCAATAGGAAACCCGTTTAACCTGACCTCAACTGTTACGGCAGGCATCGTCAGCGCTAAAGCACGAAATTTCGGAATCATCCCTGCCGAGTTCAAAATAGAATCGTTTATACAGACAGATGCAGTTGTCAATCCCGGAAACAGTGGAGGGGCGCTGATCAATCTGAAAGGAGAGCTTGTAGGTATAAATACTGCCATTGTTTCCCACACTGGAGTATACGAAGGCTATGCTTTTGCCATACCTGCAAATATTGTCAAAAAAGTAGTAAAAGACCTTACCGAATATGGAGTTGTCCAACGGGCGATTTTAGGTATTGTATATACTGATTTGTCCAAATTTGAAGATGACAGCGAGATTGAAATGTATGCGGAAAAAGAGAAGCTTGATGCGGCAAAAATGAAAGAATTAAGAAATAAAAGGTATAAGGGAGTGTGTGTTGTTGAGGTTCTGGAAAACAGTTCCGCCAAAACTGCCGGAATAGAAAAATGGGATATTATTACAAAAATCGGGAATAAGGAAGTTACGAATCAAAATACTGTTATTGAAGAAATTGGCGTATTACGCCCGGGAGATAAAGTAGATATTACATTAATTCGCGACGGAAAAACGAAACAAATTACAGCGGTTTTACGTAATAAGGCGGGTAATACAGATGTGGTGTCAGAAGACAAGATTGAAATTTTGGCCGCCCGATTTGAAAATGTAAACAAGGAACTTGCTGAAAAATTAAGAATTAAAGGCGGAGTTCAGGTTATTGAAGTTAATGATGGCAAATTAATGAATCGAGTGAGGAAAGGATTTATTATCATGAAGGTTAATCAAAAGTCCGTAACCTCAGTAGAAGAATTAACAAGCGTTATCAACAGCTTGAAACGGGGAGAAGGAGTATTTATTGAAGGAATTTATCCCAACGGCAGACGTGATTATGTCGCGTTTGAATTGTAGTTGGCAGGGAATTTGGATTCTGACATATTTTCTGAAAGCCGAAATTCAATTGAAAAATTGAAACTCGGCTTTTCGTGGTAAAGTTTATTGTAAATAGAAATTAAGATATATAATGAGACAACTAAAAATTACGAAGTCAATTACAAACAGGGAAAGCGCTTCCCTTGACAAGTATTTGCAGGAAATCGGTCGCGAAGAACTGATTACTGTAGAAGAAGAGGTAGAATTGGCCCAGCGTATTAAAAAGGGAGATCAGGAGGCATTGGAAAAACTTACACGGGCAAATCTGCGCTTTGTTGTTTCCGTGGCAAAACAGTACCAGAATCAGGGATTAAGTTTGCCCGACCTTATTAACGAGGGTAATTTGGGACTGATCAAGGCTGCCGAAAAATTCGACGAAACACGCGGATTCAAATTTATTTCGTATGCCGTGTGGTGGATTCGCCAGTCCATCCTGCAGGCTCTGGCTGAGCAGTCGAGAATTGTGCGCTTACCTCTCAATCAAGTAGGTTCGTTAAATAAAATAAACAAGGCTCTTGCCAAATTCGAACAGGAAAACGAAAGAACTCCATCGTCGGAAGAACTTTCGGTTATTCTTGACATTCCGCAGGAAAAAGTTTCGGATACCATAAGAGTTTCGGGCAGACACGTTTCCGTTGATGCTCCTTTTGTCGACGGCGAAGACAACAGTCTGCTGGATGTGCTTGTGAACAATGATTCCCCCAACGCTGACAGGGGACTGCTGAACGAATCCCTTTCGAAAGAAATCGACAGGGCTTTGGCTACGCTTACCGAACGTGAACGCGACATTGTGAAATACTTTTTCGGAATAGGAGCACAGGAAATGACTCTCGAAGAAATAGGCGAACAGTTTGGATTAACGAGAGAAAGAGTACGGCAAATCAAAGAAAAAGCTATCAGGCGGCTGAGACACAGTTCGAGAAGCAGGCTGTTGAAAACGTATCTGGGATAGCAAAAACAGACAAGCCTTTCAATGATTGTAAAAAAAGCAGAATTTATCAAAAGCAGTCCCGATTATACTCTGTGTCCGCAAAGTAATTTGCCGGAGTATGCATTTATTGGCAGATCAAATGTCGGGAAATCGTCTTTGATAAATATGCTTACTAACAGGCGTAAGCTGGCTCAGGTGTCTTCCACTCCCGGCAAAACTGTGCTGATAAACCATTTCCTGATAAATGATGAATGGCATTTGGTCGATTTACCCGGTTATGGATACGCAAAAACTTATAAGAGCAAACGTGACGAATTGAGACTCATGATCGAAGACTATATTCTGAAAAGGAAACAGTTAACACTGCTGTTTGTACTTGTCGACGGACGACATGAGCCTCAAAATATAGATATCGACTTCATTAACGGTTTGGGAGAAAATCAAGCGCCGTTTGCCTTGATTTTCACGAAAGCAGACAAACTTTCAAAAAGCGCGCTCAATCGTAATATAGACAAATTAAAGAGTAAACTTTCCGAAATGTGGGAAGAAATTCCGCCAATATTTGCCGAGTCGGCGGAAACAGGAGCCGGTAAAGAGGAAATACTGGACTATGTGGAAAAAATTAACAGATCACTCTGCCCAATTTCAAAAACAAAAATCGAACAGTGAACTTATTTAACAGTATCCTTGTGTATGCCGTGTTTTTTCTGCTGCTAACAGCTTGTAATAAAGATTCCGATCCTCCTCCCGCTCACATTGATAAAAACAGATTACTGAATATCAACAAATATTTAGCTAACAAAGATATGGACGTCATGAGACATTTCGTTAAACGTAAATCATGGAGGATGTCTCTTTCCGACGACGGTTATTTTTACGAACTGTTTAACAAAGGCGAACAGCCCGGAATAACAGATAAACAGCTGGTAACATACGATTGCAGCATCGCTCTCCTTGACGGAACGCTTTGTTATGAGGTAAAAAACAAAAGTTTCGTTGTCGGCAGATCCGAAGAAATTTACGGATTGCACCGTGCCATAAAATTTCTGGGTAAAGGAGGAAAAGCGCGTTTTATCTTCCCCCCGCATCTTGCATACGGCGTCCTTGGCGATTTTGATAAAATCCCTCCACGCACTATTCTGTTATATAATGTGCATGTAACAGAAGTAAAGTAATTAATAATTTTCATGTATATTTGCACTTTAATTTATTAAAAATAATATAGAGATATGAACAGTAATAGAAGAATTAAAGCATTTGAAATCATGCATTTTACTATAGCAATGATTATAATGTCGACGGCGTCATTGTTTATCTGTTCCTGTAACAGGAACGAAAATCCGGATGAAGAGTTGAACAATGAAAAAGAAGAGGTACAATATGTCCCAAACAGGACGAATGTACAGCAATTGCTCGCAATTGCTGTGGACAAGTCGTTTGAAAACGGTTCTAAACAGAAAGTTCCAACAAAAGGACTTGTTTCGGGCATGAATCATTATCAAACTGTTGCCGGGACAGATAATGTTCTGCATATAAGTTATCCGTATGACTATATCAAAATATATGATGTAGTCAAATTTTCGTGTGCCGGCGTAAAAAGCCCTCTTGTACAGGAAATATGCGGGGATGGCGAACTCGAAGTTTTTATTGCGGACTTTGCTCTGTTTCTAAACACGGAAGAAGAGAAAGCAGATCTAAAGTCATCAAATGCCGATGAAAACACTCTGCAAAATATGATGGGCAGAGAATCCATGATAGTATTTAAAAGTGAATTGGGCATATACAGCTGTATCACAAACGGTAGAGGAATTGATGTAACGGATATTTCTTCGGGTTACTACTCCGAATTTAGCTCACACAAATATTTATCGGATAAAGCCCTTGAAAAAAATATGCTATATCCTATCTTCCAGTTTATTGTAACATCTGAGAATAATAAGGTAAGTTTGGAAACAACTTGTATTGAAGAATATGCTACCACAGTTTACGCCAGTGATATTCCATTGTCCAATCAACAGACGGTAAGTTCTCAGGAATTATTCAGTCTGGTTGAACTGAGCAGCAATATACCCGAAGTATCCCTGCAGTGCGAAGTAACGGAATTGTACGAAAATTATTTCAACGTAACCGCCGGCAAAGATTTTAATTTGGAGAGAGTCTATTATGACGAATATACCGAATTTTTCATTGGAGATAAAAGCGCTACTTATGCCGATATTGCTGTTGGCGATGTGATCAATGCAAGTTTTGGTAAATTGTACGAAAACTATAATCCGAAATCAATAGTAGCCAATAAAATATTCCGCATCCCTTAACGCAGTGTTCCGTCTTTATCTACATTTGCAGAAAATATATTGATTATGGTTACATCTATTACATTCAATCCCAATGATCCGGGGCGTCCGAACGGGAATTTTTTTGCTCTGCCGCACAGCGGGGGTGAAGGGGAGATTGAGATTATTTCTGTTCCGTGGGACGTTACGACCTCGTACAGGCAGGGGACGTCCGGAGGTCCGAAAGCCATTTTGGACGCTTCGCTGCAGGTTGATCTTTTTGATTCCGACCTCGAGAACGCGTGGGGAATGAAAATCTCGAACACGGAGCTGAATCTGCACAGCCTGAACACGGAAAACCGGATTTTTGCAAAGAAAATCATCAAGCATCTCGAAGACGGGGGAAGCATCGCCGACAGGGAAATCGTCTATCTCCGGAATCAGGTCAATCAGGCGTCCGAGATTGTTAACATGATGGTATACAATGCGGCAAAGAGCGTCATTGACAGCGGGCGGATTGCCGCAGCGCTTGGAGGAGAGCACAGCGTCCCTTTCGGACTGATAAAAGCCGTCGCCGAAAAGTATCCGGGAACGGGCATTTTGCACATCGACGCCCACGCGGACTTGCGATGCGCATACGAAGGATTCACATACTCTCATGCATCGATAATGTATAATGTAATCAGGGAATTGGGCGGGATTTCGAAACTCGTTCAGGTTGCCGTGAGGGATTTCTGCGAAGAAGAAGAAAAGCTGATGCGCAGCAGCGAAAAGATCAGCACGTTTTTCGACAGGAACATGAAAGACAGGCAGTACGAAGGCGCGACGTGGAAAAGCCAGTGCGAAGAAATCATCTCGCATTTGCCCGGCAACGTATACATCAGTTTCGACGTCGACGGTCTGTGTCCCGGTCTTTGCCCCTCGACGGGGACGCCGGTTCCGGGCGGGCTGGAGTTTGAGCAGGCGATGTACCTGATAAGGCAGATTGTTTTTTCGGGAAGAAAAATCGTGGGATTCGATTTAAGCGAAGTTTCTCCTCCGGTTTCCGGCGACTGGGATGCAAATGTTGGCGCCCGAATACTCTTTAAATTATGCTGTTACACAAAAATGTCGAATTAATTTACATGCGGCATGCTGTGGAATGATTTTAATCATGTACATTTGCAGCCTGTAAAATGGTAAAAATATTTAAATAAAAAAGAAATGGAAATCCTTATTATGACGTCTCAACTCATTCTTTCGCTGTCGATTCTGGTATTGATACATGAGTTTGGACACTTTATTTTCGCCCGGATGTTCAAAGTGCGGGTCGAGAAATTCTATATATTTTTCGACATAAAGTTTGCGCTGTTCAAGTATAAGCCCAAAAATTCGGAAACGGAATACGGCATCGGATGGCTGCCCCTTGGCGGATACTGCAAAATATCCGGAATGATTGACGAATCAATGGATACCGAGGCGCTGAAAAGCGAGCCGCAGCCCTGGGAGTTCCGCAGCAAGCCCGCGTACCAGAGACTGCTGATAATGCTGGGAGGCGTGATGTTCAACGTGATACTCGCCTTTTTCATCTACGTGGGGATGCTGGCGTACTGGGGCGAGGAATATCTGGCAAACAGGGATGTAAAATACGGCATTTCATGCGATTCGGTAGCCCTGGAAATGGGATTCCGCGACGGCGACAAAATCCTTGCCGTCAATGGCGAGCCGGTCGAGAATTTCTACGACGTGCACAGGAAAATGACGCTTTACAGGGAAATGAACATCAGCCTGCAAAGGGGCGACGAGCTGGTAAACATCTCGCCCGACTATTATACATACGTGTCGTACATGGTCAAAAACCGTTTCATCGAGCCTGCCATTCCCTTTGTTGTGGAACGCGTCTCCGATTCGTCGCACAACAGGCTGTCCGGACTGGCGCCCGGCGACGAAGTTATTGAAGCAGCGGGGATTTCGACCAGGGATATCAAAACTATAAGGAACATTCTTTCCACTAACAGGGGGCAGAATATCGAACTCAAAGTACTCAGGGACGGCTCGCGCATAGACATTCCCGTGCAGGTAAACGACAGCGGAATGATCGGAGTAAATTTGAAAACCAATATGAGAGACTTCTTTAAATTCGAGAAAAAAAGCTACAATATCCTGCAGGCGTTTCCCGCCGGTCTGAAAAAGGCTAAAACACAGATATCCGACCAGTTGTGCGAAATACGCCTGATGGCTACGCCCAAAACAAAGACATACAAGCAGGTCGGAAGTTTCATCTCGATAGCGAAAATTTACTCCCCGCAGTGGGACTGGCACAGATTTTGCGATATAACAGCGCTGTTGTCAATTATGCTTGCGGCATTGAACCTCCTGCCGATACCGGCGCTTGACGGAGGACACGTTATGTTCTTATTGTATGAAGTGATTACGGGACGAAAACCGAGCGACAAGTTTCTCACGTACGCTCAGGTGGTCGGAATGGTAATACTGCTGTTTATAATGGTTTATGCAATTGGAAATGATATCGTAAGGCATATATTGAATTGACGGGTAAAGGAGTAATTTAAGATTTTTTTTAATATGAAACGATTATTATGCATATCATTTGTTACGGCAGTCCTGATGCTGGCTGTTTCGTGCGGCGACAGCTCGAATCTTCCCAAGCCGGGCGCCACGGGTAAAATCGGGGAACTGCTGGTTATCATCGAAAATTCACACTGGGATTCGGAAGTCGGGGATTCAATCCGCTCGATATTCGAGAGATACTATCCGATGCTGCCGGGCGCCGAAAAGTTCTACACCCTGATTCCGATTGCGAACTCGTCTTTCCTGCCGATAATGCAAAAGCACAGGAATATCCTGCTAATCAGCATTTCCGGCGAACTTCAGGAACCGAAACTGACCATAAGCCGCGACCTCTGGTCTACGCCCCAGATTGTGCTTAACGCCATGGGACCCGACGTTTCTTCCGTCGCCAAAGTATTGAGCGACAAGAGTGAAACCATGATCGCACTCTACGAGCAGGCGGAACTCGAACGCCAGTCGAAAAATGTAAAGGCTTTTGCCGACACAATGATACACCGCAAGATAGAAAACCGCTTCGACGTCAATCTGTACGTGCCTTCCGGCTATTATAACATAATGAGGAACGACGCCGACTTTATCTGGCTCGAAACGCAGTCAACCCACAACAGCATAGGGATTTTCGTCTATTCGTTCCCTTTTGTCGACGACAGCACATTTACGGTCAGGTATCTGGTAAACAAGCGGGATTCCATCATGAAGGAAAAAGTCCCCGGAGCAAGGGACAGCAGCTGGATGACAACGGCAAAATACGTCATGCCCATGCTGGAAATCAAGAAATTCAAAGACTTGCAGTACGGAGAACTGCGGGGACTCTGGGAGCT
>JAISDR010000193.1 GCA_031264645.1 Prevotellaceae bacterium
TCGGAAAAGCTAAACCCCGGCGGAATTATCATCATCCGCGACGCCGACGAAAACGGACATAAATTCAACCGGATAACGGAGTTTTTCTCTACTGAAATCTTTAAATTCAACAAGACAAATAACCGATTGAACTTTTTCTCTACAAAAGATATATGCGAGATTTTTAACAGGTACGGGTTCTCGTACAGAATTATCGACAGTGAAAAACAGATGATAAATACATGCTGGGTATTAACGAAATTCTGAATTATCGGGATATCCGCCGCGAAGCCAGAAGCAGTTCAATTCAAAACCGGCGTTTTGTTCAAGCTCTTCAATCGTAAACGGCGTCAGTTCAATAATTCCGACTCTTCCGGCAAGCGATTCGGATGTTTTCTGTATAAGATCTTGCGAGGCTGAGCCAAGCAGGATGAATCGTCCCGGACGGCGGTTACGGTCGATTTCACTTCGTAATACGGAAAAAAGTTCCGGCACTAACTGTATTTCATCCAAACAAACAGTCACATCATGATTGGCTTGAAAAAACAGCATCGGTTCTCTCAACTTATTCAGGTTATCCAAATTCTGGAGGTCTAAATACAGACAGGTGTCAGAATTTCGGTAGAGCATTTTCACCAAAGTGGACTTTCCACATTGCCTCGATCCTAAAATGACAACCGCCGGAAATACGCTTAGATTATCATTTACAAATGATTCTATGTTTCTGTCAATCAAATTTTGCATATCATAAATGTCATTTCTATTTTGCACAAACTTTTTCTATTCTGAACTTTTTACAGGCTGTTCAGAGCGCTGCCGGCTTTAAACCATCTTATTTGCAGTTCGTTATAAGTATGATTTGCCTTGAATGATTCCTGAGTACCGTCGGCATGGATAAGAGTAACATTAAGAGGTATACCCTGTTTGAAATCTTTGGTATCGACGGAGATATGGTCGTTTTCCCTGATCCGGTCATAATCGTTTTTCTCGGCAAAAGAGATAGCGAGCATACCCTGTTTTTTGAGATTCGTCTCGTGAATACGGGCAAAGCTTTTAGCCAGTATTACTTTGACATTCAGGAAACGGGGTTCCATTGCGGCATGTTCGCGCGACGAGCCTTCGCCATAATTTTCATCTGCCACCACTATAGACGACACTTGCTTAGCCTTGTACTGTTTTGCGACAGCCGAGACAGCCTCATATTTTCCCGTCAGGAAGTTAAGCGTCGAATTAGTTTTTCCGTTAAAGACATTCACAGCGCCCATCAGCATATTGTCGGAAATATTTTCCAGATGACCGCGAAAGCGAAGCCACGCGCCTGCCATGGATATATGGTCGGTCGTACATTTTCCCTCGATTTTTATCAGCAAGGGCATATTTTGCAGACAATTATCATCCGCCGGAGGAAACGGCTGCAACAATTGCAGGCGTTCCGACTGTGGATCAATCAGCACATCAGCCTCATTTTTTCCCGGCGCGACATATCCGTTATCCTCAACCTCGAAACCTTTTGGCGGAAAAACTTTACCCTGCGGTTCCCTCAGCATAACCATCCTGCCGTCCCTCGTTTTCAGCTTGTCGGTGAGCGGATTGAAGCGCAGGTCTCCGGCGATTGTCAGAGCCATGGTCAATTCGGGAGAAGCCACAAAAGCGTGCGTATTCGGATTTCCGTCTGCACGTTTGGCAAAATTGCGATTGAACGAAGTAACAATCGAATTTCTTCGCGTATTGTCATCATCGTATTCAATCCGGCGTTTCCACTGTCCTATACATGGACCGCAGGCATTAGCCATAATCACGGCGTCGATTGCTTCGAAATATTTAATCGCTCCGTCGCGTCTGGCTGTGTAGCGAATCTGCTCCGAGCCGGGATTGACAATCAGCGGAGTATTCACGGCAATATTGTCGAGCAAAGTCTGGCGTACAAGCGAAGCCGCCCGGCTTAAATCCTGATACGACGAATTGGTGCACGAGCCAATCAATCCCGCTTCTATCCTGTACGGATAGTTGTTTTCCTTCACTTTAGCGGCAAATTCGGATATCGGGACAGCGGCGTCGGGCGTAAACGGACCGTTGATATAAGGCTCCAGGGACGAGAGGTCTATTTCAATTATTTTATCGAAATATTTTTCCGGCGTCTCCATTATTTCCCTGTCAGCCTGTAGATATGCAGCGACATTCTCTGCCATGCGAGCGATTTTTCCGCGTCCTGTCTGGCGTAGATATTCCGCCATATTCTCATCGAAAGGGAATATTGAAGCAGTCGCTCCGACCTCGGCTCCCATATTGCAGATCGTCGCTTTGCCGGTAGCCGAGATCGAGGATGTTCCCTCGCCGAAATATTCAATGATAGAATTGGTCGCTCCCTTGACTGTGAGTATTCCAGCCAGTTTCAGGATAACATCTTTTGGCGAAGTCCATCCGCTAAGGCGTCCGCTGAGTTTTACGCCTGTCAGCGACGGCATTTTCAGTTCCCATTCCATTCCGCTCATAACATCGACAGCATCAGCGCCGCCGACGCCAACAGCAATCATGCCAAGTCCGCCGGCATTTGGAGTATGCGAATCCGTGCCGACCATCATTCCTCCCGGGAAGGCATAGTTTTCCAGAACTACCTGATGGATAATCCCTGCGCCGGGTTTCCAGAATCCTATCCCGTATTTATTTGACACCGTTATCAGGAAATCATAGACTTCCCTGTTACTGTCGATTGCAGTTTCGATATCGTATTTCGCGCCCCTGTCCGCCTGTATCAGATGGTCGCAATGAACGGTAGCCGGCACAGCGGATTTTTCTTTCCCCGCATTCATAAACTGCAGTAAAGCCATTTGCGCCGTAGCATCCTGCATGGCAACCCTGTCGGGACGGAAATTCACATAATCCTCTCCTCTTTTATAGACATTCAAGCGATTAGCATCGTACAGGTGAGCATACAAAATCTTTTCGGATAAAGTGAGAGGGCGTGCAAGGTAATCACGCGCGCTGTCGACTTTGCCGGCAAAATTTTTATAAAACTTTCTTATTATTTCA
>JAISDR010000195.1 GCA_031264645.1 Prevotellaceae bacterium
AAAAATCTCGGATCATGCAGGAGGTAAGCGTATTTTCCTTTTCCTGCGTCTGCAAGTTTTTGTATTTCGGTTTCCATGTTTGTTTGCCAGTCGTAGTTAATCAGGGTTTCGCTGCCGTCGGCTTCGGCTCTGATGATGTCCGAAGGGGACGAGCATCTCTTATCCTTGTAATATACAGGCTTTCCGGAAAGAAAAGTGGAAATGTAAAATTCTTCGAGTTTATACTGCTGAATTGTTTCGGAATCCTTGAATGACATGTCGGAATCGAAAGATTTGGATTTCATTTCACGCATCTTTTCCGATTCCGTGAGTTCATCCATCATTTTATCTATCAGGCTTCCCGCCTTGATTGAAGGCTTTATGTGTTCGAAACTTTCAATCGGGATAAATATTCCTGTGTTTTTTTTATTCCTGTTTACGACAATCTTTATCATACCAAATAATCTGTCAAAAAAAATTCGCGGCAAATGTACGTCATATATTTGGAACAGCAAATTATTTGCCGGCTGTTAACAATATTTAAGATTTTTTGTACATTTGCGGCTTGATTTATATGACGTGAAAGATAAAAAGCAGACCGTTCCGGAGATATTCGTTAAGGATTATACATACTCTTTGCCGGAAGAGAAAATAGCCCGCTACCCGAACAGGGAACGGGACAGTTCAAGGTTACTGGTATATGACAGAGGCATTTCGGAAAACATATTTTCGCATTTGCCCGATATTGTTTCTCCCGACTCCCTCATGGTTTTCAATAATTCGAAAGTCATTCGGGCGCGAATATTTTTCAATAAGGAAACGGGCGCGCAGATCGAGGTTTTCTGCCTGTATCCCGGCGCTCCGTCTACATTCGACGAATCGCTGTCGTCCGTACGTTACTGTTCGTGGTGGTGCGCTGTCGGAAACGCTAAGAAATGGAAGAACGAAACGCTCGAAAAAGAGCTTGAATACGAGGGTAAAAAATATTGCCTGAAAGCAAGAAAGCTGGATATCAACAATGATTTTCTGATAATGTTTGAATGGGATGCTCCTGCAGATTTTTCGAAAATGCTTGACTGTTGCGGAAATATCCCCATTCCCCCGTATCTCAGGAGGGATTCGGAGCAGACAGACGAATATTCGTATCAGACAGTCTATTCAAAGCTGAAGGGTTCTGTTGCCGCTCCTACGGCAGGGCTTCATTTTTCACGAAAGGTACTGGATTCCCTGAAAAGCAGGGGAGTCGACTTTGAGGAAATCACTCTCCATGTCGGCGCCGGAACTTTCAAGCCGATAAAGGACGAGCTGGCGCATAAACATGAAATGCACAAGGAAACTTTTATCATAAACCGTTCGACTTTAGAGCATCTGCGCGACAAAACAGGTAACATTATCGCTGTGGGAACGACTTCCGCCCGCATGCTGGAAAGCCTTTACTGGCTGGGCGTCGCATGTCGTGACAAAAACACTTATTCCCTGTCTCAGTGGGAAGCATATCAACATGATACCGGCATGAGCGCCAAAGAAGCGTTCACGCGCTTAATCGACAAAATGGACAGCCAGAAAACATCTTCCGAACAGGCGTCAACCGAAATAATGATCGTCCCCGGATACAGATTCAGGACAATCAGGGGTCTGATAACTAATTTCCACCAGCCCGAAAGCACTCTGATTCTTCTGGTCGCGGCATTTATCGGCGACAGGTGGAAAGACGTTTACAATTACGCCCTGGACAATGATTTCAGGTTTTTAAGCTATGGCGACTGTTCCCTCTTATATAACAATGAATAAAATTATGGCACAATGCGACAATATCTTGATTTACTGAAAAAGATTCTTGACGAAGGACTTGAAAAACAGGACAGGACAAATACGGGAACAAAAAGCCTGTTCGGATACCAGATGCGCTTCGACCTGTCGGAGGGATTTCCTCTTGTTACAACTAAAAAGGTGCATCTCAAATCAATAATATACGAACTGCTGTGGATTCTGAACGGCGATACAAATATAAAGTATCTGCATGATAACAGGGTCTCCATCTGGGACGAGTGGGCGGACGAAAACGGCGATCTCGGTCCTGTTTACGGGCGGCAGTGGAGGTCGTGGCGAACAGGCGAGGACGGGCAGTGTATCGACCAGATAAGCGATGTGATAGAATCTGTCAGGAATAATCCCGATTCGAGAAGGCACATCGTAAGCGCCTGGAATCCGTCCGATATAAGGAAAATGGCTTTGCCTCCCTGTCATACGCTGTTCCAGTTTTATGTGGCTAAGGGGCGGCTGTCGTGTCAGCTGTATCAGCGAAGCGCCGACGTGTTTCTTGGCGTTCCCTTCAATATCGCCTCGTATGCGCTGCTGACCATGATGATAGCCCAGGTTACCGGCTTGATTCCGGGCGAATTTGTTCATACTTTTGGAGACGTTCACATCTATTCAAATCACATAGAGCAGGTAAAGATACAGTTACAGCGAACTCCACGCCCCCTGCCCGCTATGGAAATAAATAAGGATGTTAAGTCTGTTTTCGATTTCAAATACGAAGATTTTAATCTGACAGGCTACGATCCATATCCGGC
>JAISDR010000201.1 GCA_031264645.1 Prevotellaceae bacterium
TTTTTCGCCACAATTGTTCCCTTGTGGAATGCGATGGCGTTTTTCACGATTGACAGTCCCAGTCCCGAGCCTCCGGTATCTCTTGTCCGTCCTTCGTTGACGCGGTAGAAGCGTTCGAAGATACGGTTCAGATGCTGTTCGTCGGGGATGCCTGCTCCGTTGTCGGAATAGGAGAAATAGTAGAAATTCCGGTCTTCGTTGAATTTGCTGATATTGATATCGATGTCTGTTCCGGCGTATCGGATGACATTGTCCGTAAGGTTTCGGAATATTGAGTACAGCAGATTGGCGTTTCCCTTTACGGCGACGTCTTCGGCGATATCCCAGTTCATCCGGATATTTTTTTCCTGCAGTTGAATCTCCAGGTCGTTTTTCAGGTTTTTGAGCAAATCCGCCACAGTCACATTTTCCGACCTGAACGATTGCGGAGCTTCTTCCATTTTTGTAATCAGGCTCATGTCGCGTATCAGTTCCGAGAGAGTCAGAACCTGATTGTATGCGCTTTTGATGAAATAGTCCCGTTTTTCGGGTTCGAGCCGGCGTTCCAGAATCGTTTCGAGGCATCCGCGGATTCCGGTAACCGGCGTCCGGAGTTCGTGAGTGATGTTTCCCGTCATTTCCTGTTTCAGCCGCCGGGTCTTTTCCTGTTTGGTAACGTCGTTGATAATGATTTCGAAACTCTTATCGTCAAAGACATTTACACGGACAGCATAACTTTTCCCGTGCCTGTCAATCTGGGTCTCGAAATAATTGTCCGGCGCTTCGCTGTCCGACAGAAAGGACTTGACCCTGTCGAAGGAAGCGTCGGTAAACACGGTTGCAGGATCGCTGTTCGCCAAATCGGTAATCACATTCAGATACTGCACGAACAGCCCGTTGTAAAACTCGACCGATTTGTCGGCGGAGAAAAAGCACAGACCCTCTTCCGAACTGTGCACATGCTGCAGCAGCTTTTCACGCTCGAGCGCTATTTCCTTCCTGCTTTCGTCAAGCTGGCGGTAGTTTTCCATGATTTTCAAGCCTATCTCTCCCAGCTCGTCATCAGGGAACCGGGAATTGAAAATCGGGGACTGCGACCTGCTGTCTTCGCTGTTTCCCATCAGCAGGGCAAAGTCGCGAAGCTGCTTGATGGACTTCCCGAACCAGCCGGCGACCAGATTGATGAGAACCAGCATCCCCGCAAAAAGAATGATGATGTAGTAGAAAAGCAGATTGTCGGGCTTCAGAAGCCCCTGCACCCTGACGTCGTACGGCAGAGCCACGCGGATGTAGTAGCTGTTGAAGCGCTTGGCATAGTACAGATATTTTTTGCTGTTGGACATCGAAGTGCGAATGTCGCTGCCCTTTCCCGCCCTGGCAGCCCTGACAATTTCGCTGCGGGCGGCGTGGTTTTCCATTGTCAGGGTTTCGCTTACGGTATTGTCGTACATCACGCGTCCCTGCCGGTCGATTACCGTCAGGCGGATGTTTTCGGGAAAAAGCGCCGGCAGACTGTCCGGAACAGACTGTCCGGGATGATGCGAAATGGCGGCGTCGACGATGTCGGCGTATGCATCCAGCTTTTCTTCCAGGATTTCGGTTTTGTTTTTCCGCTCGCGCAACTGCCCGACAACGAAAATTCCCGCCGCGAAAACGGCGAAAATCACAAAGAAATACAGGAACACCTTCTGTTTATAGTTTGCCTTCATTCCTTTAAGAGATTAAATCTGTAGCCGAATCCGGCACGGTTGGAAATAAGATACGACCTGTCTCCGAGTTTCTTGCGTATCCGCGTGATATGCACGTCCACCGTCCGTTCCGTGATGTAGGGCGTATCCCTCCAGACGCGGTCGATGATTTCCTCGCGAGAGTAGATTCTGTCGGGGTTTTCGGACAGCAGCACAATCAGCTCGAACTCGGTTTTTGTCAGCTTGATTTTTTCTTCCCCTATCTTCATTTCCTTCAGTTCGAAGTCGATGACAATGTCGTCGAGGACGAGTTTCCCGCGTCCGGATTTGCCCGATGCGTTTCCCGTCCGCTTCAGTATTGCCTTCACTCTCGCAATCACTTCCTTCACGGAAAACGGTTTCGAGATGTAATCGTCTCCTCCGACCGAAAATCCCGTGAGCATGTCGTTCTCGGTATCCTTTGCCGTCAGGAAGATAATCGGGACGGGATTTTTCCTCAGCCTCAGCGTTTCGGCGAACCTGTATCCCGACATGCCTCCCATCATCACGTCCAGGAGGACAAGCGAACAGTCGGACGAAAGCTTTTTCATCGCTTCCTCCGCCGAATGGGCGCAGTCGATGTCGTATCCCTCGTTGATTAAATTAAATTCGAGGACTTCGCAGATTACGGCTTCGTCGTCCACGATAAGAATTTTCGGCGCTTTTGCATTACTTGTATTCATCTTGCAAATATAATGGTTTTATATTATTCTAATGTCCTCCGTGTTTCAGGACTTTTGCGTCCACATAGAAAACGATTTCCTCCACGATGTTGTTGCAGTGGTCGCCAATCCGCTCGAGCTTGCGCAAAAGCAGGATGGCATTCAGCCCGCAGCGGATGCGAGCCGGATTTTTTTGCAGATACGCGACCAGAATGTCAAAGGAATTACGGTAAATCGTGTCGATTTCGTCGTCCCGCGCCATGATTTTTCCCGACAGCCGGGTGTTCTCCGATTCGAGGGCGACAAAACTGTCGGACAGCATGTTTATCAGCGTGTCAAACATTTTTTCTATCTGCAGTTCTTCCATAATCTGCGGTTCCAGCCTGTCGCCGCCTTCGTTGATGATGTGGCGCGCAATGCTTTCGGCAAAATCGCCGATGCGCTCCAGCGTAATGCTGATTCTGATTAGCGATAAAACCAGCCGCAAATCGACGGCTACCGGACTGTACAGGGCGATGTAGTTTTCGCAGTCGCTGTCGATTTTCAACTCGAAAGCATCCACCCGCTTTTCGCGACTTGCGATTTCGCGGGCAAGTTCGATTTCCCCGTTCAGAAAAGCCTGCTTGGCTTTCTCGAGCTGCGAAAGGACGAGCTTCCACATCTGACTCACCTCTTCCTTAAGCGCCTGTAATTCTTTTTCTGCATGTTTCATGTCTTGTAATTATGAATTATTATTAGTTTGCCGATATGTTCCATTTTAATACTAATTTACTTATATTAAGACCTTTTGACAAGGCTGGTGAATCGTTTGGCAATATTACCGAGCGACGCGGAAACGTTTCCGGGAGACGCGGAAACGTTTCCGGGAGACGCAGAAACGTTTCCGGAAGACGCAGAAACGTTTCCGGAAGACGCAGAAACGTTTCCGGAAGACGGAGTAACATTTCCGGGAGACGCAGTAACCCTACTGAGCGACGGAGTAACCCTACTGAGTCACTCAGTAACCCTACTGAGCGACGCAGTAACCTTACTGAGCGACGGAGTAACCCTACTGAGGTTGTTTTGTTTGGAAAATTAGGTAGAAATGAGGTTTTGGGACGACCATAAGATGCTGTTTTGTCAAAAAAAAGACACTTCGAGCGAGGATTGAGGTTCTCTGAAAGATGAACTGTTTCGTTTCCAAAATCTGCGCCTATATGCTTAAAAGCCGTATTGACCAAACTTATTTGTTTACATTGCTCCATAATTCATAATTATCCAAATCGTCCCGTGATATAGTTTTGAGTCTGTTCCTTTTCGGGATTAAGAAACATCTTTTTCGTATCGTTAAATTCGACCAGTTCGCCAAGCATGAAGAAGCCTGTCCTGTCGCTTACGCGGGCAGCCTGCTGCATGTTGTGCGTTACGATGACAATGGTATACTCCTTTTTCAGCGAATAAATCAGCTCCTCGATTTTGGAAGTTGAAACGGGGTCGAGCGCCGAAGCCGGCTCGTCCATAAGCAGGATGGACGGCGAAACAGCCAGGGCGCGTGCAATGCAGAGCCTCTGCTGCTGTCCGCCGGAGAGTTCGAAAGCCGACTTTTTCAGCTTGTCCCTGACTTCGTCCCAGAGGGCGGCGGCTTTCAGCGATTCCTCCACCCGCCGGGCGATGAACGACCTGTTGCGGATATCGTTTACCCTCAATCCGTACGCCACATTTTCGAAGATTGATTTCGGAAAGGGATTGGGCTTCTGGAACACCATGCCCACCTTCTTCCGCAGTTCGTCAACCTGAACGGATTTGCGGTATATGTTTTCCCCGTCAATCAGACATTCGCCCGTAAGATGCGTGCCGGCAATCAGCTCGTTCATGCGGTTGAAAAGCCGCAGGAAAGTGGACTTGCCGCAGCCCGAAGGTCCGATAAACGCCGTAACCGTATTGGCTTCCATCTTCATGCTGATATTTTTCAATGCATGAAAGCTGCCGTAATAGAAATTGATGTCTTTCGTTTCTATCATACCTGATTAATTTGTTTTGACCTTTTTGCCGAAATACCGCCTCAGCGCCGAAGCAAGCAGATTCACCGCCAGGACAATGACAACAAGCGTCAATGCCGTGCCGTACGCTATCGGACGCGAGGCTTCGACGTCCGTTCCGCTCGTGGCAATCACGTACAGGTGATACGGCAGCGCCATGACCTGATCGAAGACGCTCGCCGGCAGTTTCGGCAGGAAATATGCGGCTGCGGTAAACAGTATCGGCGCCGTCTCGCCCGAGACTCTCCCGACTGCAAGTATCATCCCCGTAACGATGTTCGGAAACGCCGAGGGAAGGACAACGCGCATTATTGTCTGCAATTTGCTCGCGCCCAGCGCCAGACTGCCGGTGCGGTACGAGTCGGGAACGGATTTCAGCGCCTCCTCCGTGGTGCGTATAATCAGCGGCAGAATCAGCAAGCCGAGCGTGAGCGAACCGGCAATGATTGAATCGCCGAATCCAAACATGTTTACAAACAGCGCCATGCCAAACAGTCCGAACACTATGGACGGGATGCTCGCCAGATTGTTGGTCATGACGCGGATGAATTTCACCGTCCAGCCATTTCCGGCATATTCGCTGATGTATATCCCCGACATCAAGCCGACGGGAAAGGCAAAAAGAACGCTCCCCGCAATCAGGCAAAGCGTCCCGACAATGGCGGGAAAAATGCCGCCCGCGGTCATGCCTTCGCTCGGCGCAGCGCTCAGAAACTCCCAGCTGATAACTCCGATACCGTTGTAAATGATGAAGCCAAGTATCCACGCCAGAACCCCAACCACACATAAACTCAAAATGCGGAAAATGATGAATGCCGTCTTCTGTTTCGTCTTTTTATTCATAAAAACTGCTTAAATTTCCGGTGCAAAATAATGGCGGAATTATTACAAAACGGGAAAAATAGTGTTACAATACTGTTACGGGACTTGTGGCGGCTCGTTGCACGTAA
>JAISDR010000214.1 GCA_031264645.1 Prevotellaceae bacterium
CTCCGAAAGCTACATAAAACTCCTTTCCCAGCGTTACCGAACGGCTTTGAGCCGTCATTTCATAAGGCATACACAATAATATTGTGCATATTATAACCGGTAGAATCCTAATAATAATGTTCTTCATAATCCAATAATTTAATTTCCCGTCTGTAATAATACAATTATAAATTCGAGGTGCAAAGTTAAGCAATTTATTTATTTCGCGACATATTTTCAAAAAACCGGGTGTATTTCAAAATGTCGGACTGTTCAATTTCCCCCGCAGGCTTATAACCGGCCAGAACAGCTAACTTTGCTTAGTCTAAGCACTTACCTTTGCTTAGCCTGAACAGTTACCTTTGCTTAGCCTAAGCAGTTACCTTTGCTTAGCCTAAGCAAAGGTAATATGTGATTTTCCGTTCAAGTATCTTTTCATCGGGGACGAACGGGTACAAATCATTCAGTCCCAATTTTTCGATAGCCGTTTTAAGCAAAAGTTCGTCGGAAACATTTTCGTGACTTCCTGTTTGTGAAAGGAAGAAGTTTCCCGAATCAAGCAGAATTTTTTCGGGAACCAGTCCGATTATCTCTGTTCCGGTGAGATTCGCGCCCAGTTCTCCCGCTCTCTTTTTGACCTCTTCGAAAACTGTATACAGCGGAGTAGCGTTTATGTCTGTGATGTTTACCGACACCTGAGCAATGTCAAAATCGGCGATATACCAGCCTATGGCTTTGATTCCCTTTAATTTTGCGCCGGCAGCGTTTTTACCTTTTTCACGTATTCCGGATGCAATCAGCGAAGCCGTCTCCTTTGATTTTGTATTGAGATTGAAATTCACGGCTATCAGAAAATTCCTTGCCCCGATTACCGTAGCGCCTGTTTTTGCGACTTTCGGAGTGAAGGTAGTACCAAAATCAGGTTTCTGTTCGGACAGTTTCTGTTTCAGGGATTCATATTCTCCCTTTCTGCAAAAGGCAAGATTTCTGCGTTCGGGAACAAACGCCGCATTTTCATAGCAATATACCGGTATTTCCAACTCTCGTCCAACACGTTCCGCCAGGCTGCGGGCATATTTTACCGTTTCTTCCATACTGACGTCCCTTACCGGAATCAGAGGACAGACGTCGGCGCTTCCGATTCGCGGATGTTTACCCTGATGTATCCGCATATCAATGATTTCAGACGCCGTTTTTATTGCTTCGAAAGCGGCGCTGCAAACAGCCTCAGGCGCTCCGGCAAATGTAATAACCGTCCTGTTAGCGTCCGCGCCGCTGTCGATATGCAGGATTTTAACTCCCGAAACAGATTCTATGGATTCGCTAATCAGCTGTATTTTCGAAGAATCTCTGCCTTCGCTAAAATTCGGGACACATTCAATTAAGGGATTCATGGAAACGAATGTCATTTGCGACTAATCTAAAGATTGACCTTTGCTCTGGGAGGCTTTGGCAAACAATATCGCGTCTTTCGGCGACAGTTCCAGAAAGAAATAATTAAGAGGATCAGCGATTTTCCCTCCTACTCTGACTTCGTAGTGCAGATGCGGCACCGTAACTCCGATATTTCCCACTTTACCGATAATATCGCCACGCTTGACTTGAGTTCCTTTTTTAACAAACGCCTCGTTCAGGTACAGATATCTTGTTTCGTAGTCATTCCCGTGGTCTATAATGATTTCGGTACCGGTGCTGAATTTTCTTGATATTATGTCTTTCACTGTTCCCGAAGCTGTTGCAATTACCTCCGTACCCACCGGAGCAGCAAAGTCAATGCCCTTATGCACCTGCAATGATTTGTGTATCGGGTTTATCTTGTCGCCTACCGAAGCGCCGACAGCATTGACGTGCAGGTTTTTGACAGGTACAATTGCCGGAATAAACCTGATTTCGTTTTGTTTTAGTTTTACAAGTTCCTGAAAACTATCGACAATTTTCGACTGAGAATGAATTTTACCGGTCAGTATTTCAATCCTGTTTTCAGCCAGCAAGACCAGTTCTGTGATTGTCTTTGTTTGAAGAAATTCATATTTTACTGAAGACTGTTCTGCACTTGAAAACCTGTCATCCAGAGGTTTTGTTTCAAAAATCACACTGTAGATATTGGTATCTCTTTTCGAGATATTCAGAATTACTTCATTGAGTTTCCTGTACTTGTCGTTAATTTCAATAAGATGCTCCGCAAGAATTTTATTCTCCCTTTTGATGGAATATTCGGAATAAGTATCAAAAAACAAGGAATATACTATATAATATATAAACGCTACAACAGAACTGTACAGTAAGAAAGAAAAAATCCGTCTGACTGTTCGCCTTATACTTTTACCGACGTCTTCGTACTTTAAAGTATCAGGATTAAACTTGAATCTATTTCCCGGCTTCGACTTATTCATAAATAAATTCGTCATCTCCCTGATCCACAAATTCGAAATCTTCGGGGTTAAACTGGTTCTCGAAATAAATCAATGGATTTTGCGGATTATTTTTCAGGCGTATTTCGTAATGAAGATGAGGACCTTTGGATTTGCCCGTACTTCCCAGTTCGCCTACTTTATCGCCACGTTTCAGTTTTTGCCCTTCAATCACATTTATTTTGCTGAGATGCGCATATCGGGTAGTGTATCCGAAACCGTGATCAACTTCGACCATATTGCCGTATCCTCCTCCGTTATAGGATGCAACGTTTACAACGCCGTCGCCGGAAGTGTATATCGGCAAACCCGTTTTACCCGAAAGATCGACACCCTTGTGGTGCTGTATTCCGCCATACACGGGATCAATTCTGTATCCGAATACGGAAGACAGGTGCGTTAGTGTAAGGCTGACAGGCGCAAATACAGGCATGGATTGCTGCATCAGTATTTTGTTGGATGCAAGTTCGCTAATCCTGTCAAATGATTTTGACTGCACATACGTTTTCTTTTGCAGAATATCTATGCGACGGTAAATTCCCACCAGCAAATCCGAATTTACGATTCCCAGATTTTCGTATTTCGCATACCGGTTCACTCCTCCGAATCCGGCGTTCCTTATGGTATACGGGATTGTATCTTCCTCAAAAACTGCCCTGTAAATGTTGTTATCACGGGTCATTATCCTGTTCAAAACACCTTCCGCCTCTCCCAGTTTCATGGACATGATTTTGTACGAATCCAGCAACTCGTTGGTTGTCTTGGATAAGCGCAGCTCTTTTGGCGTCGGGAAGAACAGGGAATATACAAAAATCCATGCAAAAGCGATAGCGCTCATGCCCAAAAAAGCCAGCACGAATCTTTTAATTCGAAATATTATGGATACGTCTTTTTCCTCAAATAAAAGAGTATCAGGATTGTACTTATAATGTTTCTTTGCCAAGGAGTTCTTTATTTTTAAATAATTTATATAACATCAATTGAAAATTTTCTGTGCAAAGTTATTAAAAAAATTAATACAATTAAAGAAAAACATATTTTTAACCTTTTTTATGCATTTTTATACTATTTTAGTAGACATCAGACAGGTAAAAAGGTTTAACGGGTACGGCAAAATCGCATCCCTATATAAAGATTTTTATATACTTTTGCGCCTGTTAAATATTAAGGCAATTTCGAAAAAATGGACATATTAAAGAAATCAAATCTGGCAATGATTCTTTTGTTTAGTTTTAGCTTCATGCTTTATGCAAGAGAAGATATTTACGAAAAGTTAGTCGGCGAACTGAACAAATACGCCGTCGTGTACGATGGATACAGCGAGACGAACTATCCGGTACTGTCGGGCAACACAGCCATGGGAGGACTGATGGATCCTCTGGGACGGGGGATATACAACATCGAAGTAAACGACCTGTTTCTCGGCGAAGACCGGCGCGTGTTCGGTCCGGGGATGATGCTCGGCATGGCGCAGTTCTCGGGACGCAAGCCCGAATCCTGCCGACAGACGTACTGCCTTGAGAGCGG
>JAISDR010000182.1 GCA_031264645.1 Prevotellaceae bacterium
CAGTACTTTGTGGATAAACATTTAAGCAATCGGGAGAAGAAGCTCATAAATTCTTTAGCTGTCAAGAAGTATCGGGACAGGGAGCGGCTTTTCACCGTTGAAGGGGAAAAGAGCGTCGAGGAGTTTCTTGCTTCCGCGTTTACCGTTCGCAGGCTTTATTACACCGGCGAAAGCGATTTTTCGTCCCGGCATCCGGACGCCCTCGGGATAACGTCGGCGGAGATGCGGCAAATCAGCAATTTGAAGACGGCCTCGCCGGTTCTGGCTGTCGTTGAAATCCCGCGTACGGAAATGAAAGCCGTTCCGGAAAACGGACTGATACTTGCTCTGGACGACATTCAGGACCCCGGAAACCTCGGGACAATAATCCGCCTGGCCGACTGGTTTGGAATAAATCACATCGTCTGTTCCCCCTGTACCGCCGACGCTTACGGCGTCAAGACAGTACAGGCGACAATGGGTTCTCTCACAAGAGTAAGCCTCGTTTACACCGATTTATATCCCTTTATTAAAACGGCGGGCGGGGACATTATTCCGGTGTACGGCACGTTTCTCGAGGGAGAAAATATTTATACCGCGGAGCTTTCCGGAAACGGGATTATTGTAATGGGAAACGAGGGCAGGGGAATATCTCCCGCAATAGCGGAACTGGTGTCGCGGAAACTGCTGATTCCGTCCTTCACGCGGAATGCGCCGGAATCCCTGAACGTTGCTGTAGCAGCGGCAATTGCATGCAGCGAATTTAAAAGAAGAATATTTGCAGAATGACAGGAAAAAACGAAATACGGGAGCTGTACATGCGCCGGTGTCTGGAACTTGCGTCCACCGCCGAGGGCATGACCGCGCCCAATCCCCTTGTCGGCGCCGTGCTGGTATGCGAAGGCAGGATAATCGCCGAAGGCAGGCACGCATTTTACGGCGCTCCACATGCCGAGCCGGACGCAATATCGAAAGTCGGCAGCCCTGAGATACTGAAAAAGTGCACCTTGTACGTCAATCTCGAGCCCTGCTGCCATTTCGGAAAGACGCCGCCGTGTACCGAAAGGATAATCGCCGCCGGCATCCCCCGTGTCGTTGTGGCGGCGCTGGATACATCCTCGAAAATCAACGGAAAGGGAATAGCGGAACTCAGGAACTCGGGAATCGCAGCCGAAGTCGGGATACTCGAAAGCGAAGCCAGGGAACTGAACAGGTTTTTCTATACGTATCACGAAAAAAAGCGTCCGTACATCCTGCTGAAATGGGCGAAAACTCCCGACGGCTTTATCGATTCCGACAGGGAAACGCCCGAAACGCCTCCGGCAAGGATTTCGAACAGCCTGACGCAGACAGTCGACCATCATCTGAGAAGCCGGTATCAGGCGATAATGGCGGGCACGAACACCATAGTAATGGACAATCCCAGCCTGACAAACCGCTGCTGGTACGGCAAAAATCCCCTGCGCGTAACCATCGACCGGAACGGAAGGCTCGATTCCGGGTACAGGATATTCAGCGACGAAGCCGAAGCGATTGTATTTACGACAAAGCCCGAAACAGATTACGGAAACAGGGCGAAAATCCTGCCGTATGCCGGTTTAATGCAGCTTATAGAGACTTTATACGGGAGCGGAGTGCAGTCCCTGATTGTCGAGGGAGGAGCCGCCCTGATTAACAGTTTCATTGAACACGGGGTATGGGACGAAATAATAACATTCACAGGCGATTTCATGCTGGGAAAGGGGATAAAGGCTCCCGCCCTGCCCGCGGGATTCGCCGCATCCGAACGGCTGGGGTCAAACACCGTCAGCCGGCAGATGCACGGATAAAACAGTTTGAAATTAAATGATTTAAAAATATATGGACATATCAGACACTGCCAAATCGAACATCAGGAAGCTGTATTTCAAGGACACTTCCTTTGCCGATTTGATGAAACACAGGATATACAACGTTTTGCTTGTCTCGAGCAAATACGACGCCTTTATTCTGGAGGAAGACGGGCGTATCGACGAGCAGATTTTCAACGAATACATGGCGCTGAACCTGAGGTATGCGCCGCGTTTCACTCTGGTCGAGACGGAGGCGGAAGCCCGGACTGAACTCGAAAAAAACAAGTACGAACTGATTATCACCATGTCGGACAGCGAAGGAAGCGACATCATCGACATTGCAAAAAGAATCAAGGCGGTGCACGGGGATATCCCGATAATCGTGCTGACGCCTTTTCTGCGTGAAGTTTCCCTGCGCCTGCACAGCGAGGACGTAAGCGATATCGACTATGTTTTCAGCTGGCTCGGCAATTCCGACCTGCTTCTGGCTATCATCAAGCTTCTCGAAGACAGGATGAACGTGAAGGAAGACGTTGAAAGCGTGGGCGTCCAGATACTGCTTTTTATCGAGGATTCCACCCGGTTTGCATCTTCCGTGCTGCCCTACCTCTACAAGTTTGTGTTCAACCAGTCGCGCTCGTTCATGACCGAAGCTCTCAACGACCACCAGCAGATGCTCAGAATGAGGGGACGTCCCAAAATCCTGATGGCAAGGACATACGAGGAGGCTTTATCCATATTCGAGCAGTATTCCGGGAACATTCTGGGCGTTATATCCGACGTCAGCTTTCCCCGCGAAGGGAAAACGGACAGGACTGCCGGAATCGACCTGTGCAGGTATATCAGGCAGCATAATCCCTTCATTTCCTACATCCTGGAATCGTCGGAAAATCAAAACCGCGCTTATGCCGAGGAGCTGGGCATTCCGTATATCGACAAGAATAATGAAAAGACTCTGCCCAATCACTTGAAAAACGACCTGCTGGACAGTTTCGGCTTCGGCGACTTTATATTCCGCAATCCCGCGTCCCGAAAGGAAATAGCCAGAGCCTCGGATTTGAAGGAGCTGCAAAAGCTTGTACACGAGCTTCCCGACGAGACTTTGAGATGGCATTTCATGAGGAACGACGTTTCCAAATGGCTGTATTCAAGGGCGATGTTTCCACTGGCGACCTTTGTCGAAGGTTTGACCGTCAACGATTTCGAGAGTCTGGACGAGGTCAGGCAGGCGCTGTTCGACGCGATTGTTCAGTATCGAAAAATAAAGAACAGGGGGATTGTGGCGGTGTTCCGCAGGGAAAGGTTTGACCGCTACTCCAATTTTGCGCGCATCGGTTCCGGCTCGATGGGCGGGAAGGGCAGGGGAATTGCATTTCTTGATTCACTGATGAAAAACTACCCCGAACTCGAAGATTTTGAGGAGCAGAATACCCAGATAGGCATCCCCAAGACGGTGATACTCTGCACGGATATTTTCGACGAGTTCATGGAGGCGAACAATCTGTATCCAGTCGCGCTTTCCGACGCGCCGGACGAGCTGATATTTCAGCATTTCCAGAAAGCCAAGATGCCGAAATCGCTGCTCGGCGACTTCGTTACCTTTTTCAACGCAATATCCACGCCGATAGCCGTCCGTTCGTCGAGCCTGCTGGAAGATTCGTATTACCAGCCCTTTGCAGGAATATATTCAACGTATATGATTCCCTACGAGAAATCGAGCAAGACGCACATGCTTTACATGCTGGACTGCTGTATAAAAGCGGTTTACGCATCCGTATTCTACAGGGAAAGCAAGCTGTACATGGCGTCCACGTCCAACGTCATCGATTCGGAAAAGATGGCGATAGTGCTTCAGGAAGTGGTTGGCAGCAACCATAATAACAGGTACTATCCCTCGTTTTCGGGAGTTGCCCGCTCGATAAACTTCTATCCCATCGAGCCCGAGCGTCCCGAAGACGGGATTTGCAATGTGGCGCTGGGTCTGGGAAAATATGTGGTCGACGGGGGACTGAGCCTCCGGTTTTCGCCGTACTATCCCAGGAACATACTGCAGACAAGCGAGCTGGACATCGCCCTGCGTGAAACCCAGACGAAGTTTTTCGCAATCAATCTGGCAGACGAAAAGAAGTTCAAAATAACTCCCAACGACGTCGAAAACCTTATGGAACTGAGCGTCAAGGATGCGGAAGGCGACGGTACCCTGAGACTGATTGCCTCCACTTTCGACTATAACGACAGGATGCTGAGGGATGGAATTTTCGAGGGGGGACGCAAGCTCGTCACTTTCTCCAACATACTCAAGCACGACGCTTTCCCTCTTGCTCCCATACTTCAGAAAATACTGAAGATAGGGCAGAACGACATGGGGTATCCCGTGGAAATCGAGTTTGCCGTCAATCTTGAAGAGAAGGGCATGAACACGTTCAACCTGCTGCAGATAAGACCCATCGTCGAGAACAAGGAGGTTATGCACGAAGATATTTCGTCTGTGGACAGAGACAGCGCCCTTATCTTTTCGAATCATGCCCTTGGAAACGGGATAGTCGACAACGTGCATGATATTGTGTATGTCAAACCCGAGAATTTCGACGCTTCAAAAAACAGGGACATGGCTGCGGAAATCGAAAAGATAAACGCGCAAATGTCCGCTTCCGGTCTGAACTATATACTGATAGGTCCCGGACGCTGGGGCTCGAGCGACCCCTGGCTCGGTATTCCCGTAAAATGGACGCATATCTCGGCAGCCCGCCTGATTATCGAAGCCGGACTGGCAAACTACAGAATCGACCCAAGTCAGGGAACGCACTTTTTCCACAACCTGACGTCGTTCAGGGTAGGATATTTTACGGTAAACGCTTACAATGACGACGGTTATTGCGATATGGATTACCTGTCGTCTTTCCCTGCGGTGTACGAAAGCCAGCATATCCGGCATGTGCGCCTGCCGTCTCCCGCCGTGATAAAAATAGACGGGAAACTCGGCGTCGGAATCGTGATGAAAAATCAAACCGGAATTTAGAGAGAATCGCAATGAATATTTCACAGACAGAGAAACATCCCTTGCAGCCCTTTTATCCGAATCATGCGCGGTGGCTGTTTTTGGGAAGCTTTCCGCCCGGGCGGCAACGCTGGTCGATGGACTTTTTCTACCCTAATTTCCAGAATGATATGTGGCGAATTTTCGGTCTGGTATTTTTTGAAGACAGGAATCATTTTGTCGACGAAGCGGGAAGGTCATTCAGGAAAGAAGCGATTATCGATTTCCTTGTCGAAAAACGCATCGCAATATACGATATGGCGGAAGAGGTGATACGACGCCGGGATAATGCTTCGGATAAAGACCTGGAAATCGTGAAACCGCTCGATATCGCCAGCGTTATAAACAGACTGTCCGATTTGCGCAATATCGTTACAACAGGACAAAAATCTGCGGACACGCTCATCAGCCGCCTGCAGATGGAAAATATCAGGCTCGACTGTCCGAAAGTTGGCGGATATTCTGCGTTCTCCATATACGAAAGAGAAATACGCGTCTACCGCATGCCCTCGTCTTCAAGAGCATACCCTCTCGCACTGGAGAAAAAAGCAGTTATGTACGGGGAAATGTTCCAGACCGAGTAACGCCTTTCGTACCGCTTTTTTCGTCTATCGTACCGCTTTTTGTACCGCTTTTTGTTTTTTCCATTGAAGCATTTTATCAAAACCGTAACCTGCGCTTTCACACAGATTCTATGAAGTCAGGAGGCGGACAGATGCAGACAAATCGGATGTACAGTCTCTGAACAACGTTCGGAAAACCTGTTTTTATTGTGTTCCTGCACGAGGCAAAATCGACGCCAAAACAGACAGGTGGATGGAACTCGACATATTAAGTAAGAGTTTGACCGCCGAAAAAAACCTGTTTAAAATCAATGCTGTGGGAAAAAAAATGTTGTGAAATGTTTTTTATTATTACCTTTGGCCTCGAAACCGGTATAAATTTTGCCGTTAATTATTAATAAAATAGTATGAATTAAAAGAAATTAGTATGAAAAAAGTAGTTATGACACTGGCAGTGGCTGGATTATTCTCATTAAATTCGTATTCGCAGGATGATGCGAATAAAGTTATCGATCTTTTTAATCAGGTTGTAGAAACTGCAAAATCGGAAGATTATGCTTCGGCTATAGCAAAAGCGAACGAAGCATATACTATTGCAAAAGCTGTTCCCGAAGGAACGGAAGAGGTGAAGGCAAGCCTCGAAAAACTTATTCCTCAGCTTTATTTTGGAAAAGCGAAAAAATCTTTGAAAGAATTAAAATTCGAGGAAGCTTTGACGGAATTTAAACAGGCGGCGGAAGAAGCAAAAAAGTTCAATAATGCCGAACTTGAGAAGGAAGCTATCGAATCTATCCCGGAGGTACATTTGACGCAAGCTCAAAAACTGTTTGAAAATAATGATTTCGAAGGAGCTATAACGGCTTTCGACAAGGCATTGTCAATTGATACGGCAAATGCACAGGCTTATCTGTATAAAGGAGCGTCTCTGTTAAAACTCGGCAAAAACGAAGAAGCTATTGCTGTTCTTGAGAAAACAGTCGAAATTGCAAATGCGACGGAAAAAACTTCGGTTGCAAATAATGCTACGGCTCAGATAGTCAGTATACACACCAGAGCCGCAGCAGAAGCTCAAAAAGCGAAAAAATGGGCGGACGTAGTCTCAAACGCCGAAAAAGCTCTGTCATATAAGCCCGAAAAAACGACACAGTTATTACAGTTAGTGGATTTGGGAAACCTCCAGCAGGGCGCAGCATTAGTGGCAACGAATAAAACAAAAGCCTGTCAGTTCTTTAAAAAGGTCGTTAATGATGCCAAACTTAAAGAAACCGCAGCCGGACTTATAAAAACCACTTGCAACTAAGTATAAGATTTCTATTTCATTTTAAATAAGTTTAACAAAGAAGGAAGTTCTATACGGACTTCTTTTTTTATTGGTTTGACAATCTATAATAATTCTTTATACAATGAAAAATGTAATAAGCTTAATGACAGTACTTGCCTGTATGACAATATTGTCATGCAGTACTTCAAACGTACAATTATCAAGACATAATGACAGGGATAAGGACAATTGGAAATTGTGGTACAGTGTGCCTGCGGAAAAATGGGTGGAAGCTCTGCCTCTTGGAAACGGTCGTTTGGGAGTTATGGTTTTCGGAAATCCCGCACGTGAAAAACTGCAGTTGAACGAAGAAACCGTATGGGCAGGTCAGCCAAACAACAATGGCAATCCGGACGCTCTGGCGACTATTCCGGAGATACGCAAACTCCTGTTCGAGGGTAAATATCGCGAGGCGCAGAGTCTCGCTACTGAAAAAGTGGTCAGCAAAACCAATCAGGGAATGTCCTATCAGCCTGTCGGAGATTTGAACCTGTCGTTTGCAGGACACGAAAATGCGGAGAATTATTACCGCGAACTGGATATTTCGACCGCAATTGCCACAACCCGCTATACTGTTGACGGAGTGAATTACGTTAGGGAAATCTTTACGTCCTTCCCCGACCAGCTTGCAGTAATCAAACTGACTGCCTCGAAAAAGGGAAAAATCAG
>JAISDR010000210.1 GCA_031264645.1 Prevotellaceae bacterium
ATATGGCAGTCGGGAGTAATGTTGCTGCCGGTGAAATCGGTGGGCGTCATGGGCGACGAACGAACGTATGAATATACTGTCGCTCTGCGGGCAGTCCACTCAAGCGACGGAATGACTGCTGACTGGGTTCATTTGCCGTATGAATTTCTCGCCGAAGTATCCAACGAAAGAATAAACAAAGTGCGCGGAATAAACAGGGTCGTTTATGACATAAGTTCAAAACCGCCCGCAACAATAGAATGGGAATAAAGCCATAGAAAGCGCGTCAAAAACATTTTTCTTAATGCCAATTTTTGCAGATACGAAAAATGTATTACCTTTGCGTGCTTTTTTAAGCTAAAATGGTGGTCGTAGCTCAGTTGGTTAGAGCGTCAGATTGTGGCTCTGAAGGCCGGGGGTTCGAATCCCCTCTTCCACCCCATGTGGTCTATTCCGGAAATAGACTACTTTCAGCGCATGTTGTTTGGAGTCTGCAAAACCATAGTTAATCTTTTGTTAGCGAATCATTGCATCTAATTCCGCCACCAGTTCTCTTGCTTCCAGTCGCATGATACTTTCTTCCGAACTGCCGTAACTCAGGAGATTAATGCTTCCGTACCAGACAAGGCGGCTGTCTATGAGAATGAATTTTTGATGAATATTAGGTTTTTGAACAACAGTAACAGTCGGTTGCAGATATTTGATACATTCCCTTATCTGCTCAGGTTCCCTGTACGATTCTGCCGGACGGGTAACAACCGTTATTGAAATACCCTTATGCACAGGCTCTTTCAACCATTCGAGAACGGCGTCTATCCGTTTCTTCCGTAAAAACGGACTGACAATAAGGATTTCTTTTTTTGCTTCTGCAAAATCGCATTTCATTACCGGTGCAAAACTGTTTGTATCGTAAATCAGGTTGATTATAGTCGAATGGTTATGAAGCGATAATGTTTTATAACCGATTTGCGAATAACCGCTCAGGCGTTTGTTGTACATCCGTTCCAAAACCGGGACATGAATATCCACATAATCGTAAATCATCACATCCTGTTTGCCGGGGTATTCACGGTGCAGCCGTCCGGCATATTGAGCCAGCGTGCCTTTCCATGCAACCGGTGAAACAAGAAACAGAGTGTCCAGGCGGGGATAATCAAAGCCTTCCCCGACATATTTTCCTGTGGCTATGATAATCAGCTGTTCATCATGCGAAACATTTGCCAGAAATTCCATAGTTTGATTTTTTACTTTGGTCGAATCGGCGCCGATAAGCGTAACAATATGCGCCTCCGTTTGATTTTCAAGCATGCCGGACAAGCGCATTACGTGATTTTTCCGATGGGCAAGAATAATGGGCGTCCTGTGGTTTTTTACAGCCTCAATCACATCTGTGACAATCTGTTGATTGCGGTCTTCTTCTTCGACAAGCGCGGTGTAGATTTGAGTGATATGCCAATGGGCTTCATTTTGCGTCAAAGGCTTTTTGAATCCTGTAAAGCAAGGAATTATATAATGTTCAAAATTCCGTTTGCCTGCCTGTTCTTTCGCGCTGACATTATACCGGATAGCTCCGCACTGCATGAATGTAATCGGGTGCTGTCCGTCCTGCCGTGTCGGGGTTGCCGTTAAGCCATAAACGTATTTGGCGTTTACTTCGCCAAGTACTTTTTCATAATTGATCGAAGATGCATGATGACATTCATCTACAATCACCATTCCATAATTTTTCACAGTACCGTCCACTTCGTTTTCGTGGATCAAACTCTGTACAAGCGCAATATCTATAATGCCGGATGCTGTATTTTTCCCCGAGCCTGTTTGCCCGATGAGCGACCGGACTTTTTTTCTTCCGCGCTTATCTTCCGGCTCCGGCAGCGTTTCGTTTATTTCGAGAAACTGTTCCAATGATTTTTTCCACTGATCAAACAGGGTATGTAAATGGACTAAAATTAGCGTATTGCATTTTCTCTCGGCAATGAGCGACGTCCCGATAACGGTTTTTCCGAAAGCAGTCGGAACAGAAAGTACGCCGTTTTCATGCTGCAACAGGGCGTCTGCGGCGAATTGCTGCTCCTCGCGAAGTATGCCTTTAAAACTGACGTCTATAAACTTCCCTCCATTACGTTTATCGTCAAACAGGTAATTGATTCCGGATTTTTCCAGCAATTGAACAAGCGAAGTGCGGCAACCGCGCGGAATTCCTATATACTCAGCTGTTTCGTCCAGTGAATAGATTATTCTTGGAATGTCGTACGTGGACATCCGCATCTTTTGCGTTTTATAAAATTGCGGATTTGAAAATGCCGCAAGCCGTTTGATGCGGTTAAGCGCCCGCTGGCTGACGTCTTTTTTCGGGATATACAAGCGATTTGCCTCGACAACAGTCAGTTGTTCGGGAAAATCCATACTTCCGAGTTTTACTTCCGGCTTTTTGCTTTCCCAGGGCTTTACGGAATCTTCGTCATCGGTTTCCGTATTTCCAAGTTCGCCCAATCCGTTTCCTTCACACAACTCGGAAAGTAAATGTTTGATTTCTTCCGGATTAAGTCTTTTGATAGACGCCAGATATGCCCACTGGTCGGGATAAGTCTGAAAATTTGCATCAATAAATTCGCTGTTGCCGTTTTTCCGCGCGCCGCCCTGCAAAGGCAAGGCAATCAGATTGCCAAAACCGCCTTTGGGCATAAAGTCCTGATTGGGAAACATCCGGTCGTAAGAGGTAAACCGGATTTCGTGCCGTGTCGACATGGCGCCCGTCAAAAGTGCATTACCCAGTTTTCGCGCAGAAATTGCCGGAACCGGCTCTTCAAAGAACAGCCATGCATGAGCGCCATTTCCGGAACGTGAACGTTCTATGACTATCGGAAGATTCCATTCTGTGCAAACCAAACGAAAAGTCGTAATATCTTTCTGCCATTCCTCTTCATCAAAATCAATGGCAAGAAACAGACAGTTTTCATCCGGTAAAAGCGGATAAATACCGACTATTCCATTCCCGTTTTCATCCTTGTTGCGAAGATGACTGTCTATAACCTCCTTTGTCAAAGGCAATAATTCCCGTTTGGAACAATTCCGGCATTTTACGCGCGGCTTTTCGCAAATGCCTCCTGCCCATTCGTTTTTACAAGCCGGGATATAATAACTGCTCCCATGATTTTTGCTGTAGCAGCGTTTGGCAAATACATCCGTCCGTCCGCGGAACAATGACATGAACAGTTCTATTTTCTCTTCGGGGGAACTGTATTTATTTATGGAAGGAACAGTTGCCGGCATCTCGCTGTTTCCTTTTTCACTGAAATCTACAGGTTTGGTAATGGTCTGCTGCGAAACAGTATTTTCCGATTGTAATCCCAAAGCCTCCCGCAACTTTTTATTTTCGGTTGTCAATGCAATATTTTCAGTCTGCAAGCTGTAAATTTGTTTCAATAATTCGGGTATTCGCAACGTTTGCAAGATATCCGATGCTCCGTTATTTTCATTCCTGCTATATGACATTTTTTCTGTTTATGTCCGCAAAGGTAACTAATATTTATTGCATCAACCGAATTTGCTTTGAACAATCGTATAAAATCCAATAAAAACGGGTACTTTTGCAAAAAAAACAGACGGATACGGCAGCGTAGTCGAATAATATAAACCGGATTTACAAAACAGAATCGGACTGTTTTATCCCTAAAAAGTGGTTCGAAGTATATCCCGTTTCACATTTTATTGTATTTATGAAGCGTGTCCACTTGAAAAAAATCATTATATTAATCTGGATAGCAGGATATTTTGCTTCATGGAATTCTTTTTATGGATAAATAGATGCTCATTTATAAAAAATATATTACTTTTGCGTCAATTTTAATAATAATAATTTTTAATATTTATAACAATGAAAATGATAAATAAATTATTGATGATTGCGCTTGTTTCAAGCGTATTTTTAGGATGCAGCAAAGATGACGAAGACAAGAATCTTCCGCTGGCAGGTGTTAGTGGCACTTATGAAGGTGCAATTACAGTAGCAATTCCTTCACCGGTTACCGGAGAAGCAATCGCTCCGATTCCGACAAATATTCTAATAGCATACAGTTCCGGGAACAATGCAGTATTAAGTCTGAATTTAAGTATTCCGGATATATTGCCAGTTGCCCTTCCAATCTCGGTTACATGCGCCGTAACAAGTACCGAAGACAATTATTCATTATCGGGAAACGCATCAATTGAATTTCCAGAATTGGGAACTATTGGTGTGGTAATAGCCAACACCAGCAAGGTTGACAAATCGGGTAAAGCTACTATTGATATTACGGCAACAGTAGCAGAAGCGCCACTGCCTGTTAAATTTGAAGGGCAGAAAAAATAAAGTAGACATTAGTGTATTGCCATATACTATAAGTTTGGTTATAAACCATGCCGCAACAGGACAAAACCTGTTGCGGTTTTTTTTTAGTGCGCTGCGCATGGCGTATAACTGGTGGTGCGAGTCCACTATGGTGGTCGGCAGTTGCCAAGCATTAGCTAAAGGCAATGGTGTTCATTGTGAAGTGGAATCTGAAGGAAGCCGGCGGCAAATTCCCGAAGCGGGGAACACGAACGACATCAGGCATAATCAGTCCGGACGAGTTTGCCAAACAAAACGAAGTCCGAAAACTGCCAGGAGACTGAGGTGTAAATGTTGCGGTTACATGGGAATAAGGTCATACGTCTTACCGCGGGAGGTCTCACGGACGTGTGTAAGATGCAGGATTTGGAAACACGGCGTAAAGCTTGTCGAGAAAAGTCAGCAGAGACCACAGTAATTGCGGATACGAGCCTGTGAAGAGAAAAAAAGCAGGAGGTCTCACGAAGCGAAGAAGGGTCGAACTTTAATAAGTGAAATTAGAATGAAATTTACTGAATTAAACGCAAAAGGCAGGAAATATCGGAATACAATAACTCCCGGACAGATAATAGAGCGGAACTCGAAAGCATGTTCGGAGTACAGAGTTTCTCATGGATAAAAGAAAACGAAATCACAGGCGAGATCGGCAGCAATGGAATGCTAGAGCATAAACAGTACGTACGGTGGTGTGAGAGGTCGGAACGGGAAATAATCCCGTTCCTCTTACTCGATTTTATTTCTTATCGAACAGCATACCAGCGTCTATTGTCTGTTCATGCTCGCGATTGGATTTTACTTCCAGCACAGTTTCATCGTTGGAAAACACCAGAAACAAAACACGTTCCGCCTGTCTTCTATTCAAATAGCTACCCGTGTCCCATTTTCCGTTACGGTTTATATCTTCAATCAGGCGCATGCAGTAATTTCCTGCGTTTAGATACTGGAAAACTATTTCGCCGTTG
>JAISDR010000028.1 GCA_031264645.1 Prevotellaceae bacterium
GTCGAGCCGAACTTTTTCGACTTTTTCGGAATCCGGCTGAAGGAGGGCAGGTTTCCGGAAGAGCGAAATGAACTGATCCTAAACAACACGCTGAAACAGCTTCTGCCGGAAACATTTTCGCTCGAAAAACCTGTCAAGGAGTCGGGGACAGAGATGCGGATATGCGGCGTGATTCAGGATTATCATTATTCCACCATGCAGTATCCCGTTAAGGGAGTGATTTTTCGCCTGCGACCGGAAAACTTCGACCGGTACGAGCCTTACCAGTATGTGTATGTCAAACTGAATCCGGCAAATCATGCGAAAGGGATGGAATACATCAACGCGGTATTAGACAGGACGGCGATCGGCAAGGAGGTATCGCTCGAGAAACGCCTTCTTTTACTGACGGATATTCAAGCCCGCTTCGACCGTCCGGAAAAGACGCTTTTCCGGATATTCGGTTTACTGTCGATTTTGTGTATCGCGGTGGTTTCCATAGGGATTTATTCCCTCGTCTCGCTGACCGTCGAGCAGCGAAGAAAGGAAATCGCTATCCGCAAAATAAACGGAGCGGAAATCCGTGATATTCTGGCGCTGTTTCTAAGAAATTACCTCATGCTGGTGATTGCGGGCAACGTGCTTGCGCTTCCGGTTGCGTATGCTTTCATGAACCGCTGGCTGGAGTACTACGCCTACCGGACTGCGCTGAGCGGATGGCTGTTTGCACTCGTATTCGCAGCTACCTGTCTGATTGTCCTGCTGTCCATTTTTGAAAAAGTCAGAAGAGCCGCCGGAGAAAATCCTGCAGAGGTCGTGAAAGCAGATAATTGACAATTATCGGGCAGTCAATTTCTCAAATTCTTTCATGCAATCAACCAGTACTTCCACGCTTGTCAAGGGCAGAGCGTTATAAAGCGAAGCTCTGAATCCTCCGACGGAACGGTGTCCTTTTATACCTGTAATGCCGTACTTTTTGGTTAATTCCATGAAATCATTTTCCTTTCCGGCGTATTTTTCGTCGAGTACAAAGCATACGTTCATTCTCGAACGGCTTTCTATAGCCGCCGTTCCCTTGAATACCGGATTTCTGTCGATTTCCTTATACAGGCAGTCGGCTTTAGCTTTGTTTCTGCGTTCGATTTCCGCTATTCCTCCAATGCCTTTAAGCCACTTTAATGTTTCCTTCATCATGAATATGGGGATAACCGGGGGAGTATTGTACATTGACTTGTCCTTGATATGAGTTCTGTAGTCGAAAAATTTGGGGATATCGCGCGACACCTTGCCAAGTATATCCTTTTTAATTATCACAAAAGCCAGACCTGCCGTTCCCGCATTCTTTTGAGCGCCGCCGTATATCATGGCATATTTGGAAACATCTACCGGACGGCTGAGTATGTCCGACGACATGTCCGAAACCATATTGACCGGCGAATCGGGATCTGTAAGTATTTCAGTACCGAATATCGTGTTGTTCGACGTAAAATGGAAGTAATCGACGTCCGCTGGTATCGCGTATTTCGGTATCGCGG
The DNA here is from genome assembly GCA_031264645.1 of Prevotellaceae bacterium. Taxonomy (GTDB): domain Bacteria; phylum Bacteroidota; class Bacteroidia; order Bacteroidales; family UBA932; genus JAIRLF01. The sequence goes on from JAISDR010000028.1 coordinate 1,515, forward strand.
AATAGTTCGAATCCTTTCCGGAAGCAATGACCTGCACTTCGCCATAGTATCTTGCCGCTTCGATTGCCTTTGTCGCCCATACGCCCGTATCGAGGTACGCCGCCTTGGTTTGCAGCAAATTGTATGGCGCCATCAAAAACTGCATGCTTGCTCCGCCGTGCAAAAACAGCACTTCGTATCCCTCGGGAATCGACAAGAGTTCCTTCCAGAGATCGCGACACTCGTCCATCGCTTCGTCCCAGCCTGCGGAACGGTGTGATATTTCGGCAATCGAAAGACCGGAATTGTTGAATTCCCTTAATGCTTCTACCGTAGCATCAATAGCCTGTTGAGGCAAAATTGAAGGACCTGCATTAAAATTATGTTTCATAATCATTTATTTATATTGTTTTACAATCATTAATATTCTGTTTGCTATTTCCTTCGCGGCGTCGGGCATGGCGAGTTTCGAGATATTGCTTTTCAGTTCGCCGGCGAGCGGCTTGTTGTTGAGCAAGTCAATCACTGTTGCGACTAATCTGTTTCGAGCGTCTTCGTCCTTAACCGCTATCGCTGCATTTTTGTTTACCAGCGAAGCCGCATTTTTTGTCTGGTGGTCTTCGGCGACATTGGGCGAAGGTACAAGCGCCGCCGGTTTCCCGACTATGCAAAGTTCCGATATTGTGCCCGCTCCTGCTCTGGAGATGATTATGTCCGCCGCAGAAAATGCGTAATTCATTTTGTAGATAAAATCAAAGACCCTGACAAAGGGTTTTCCTTCCGCCAGTTTGGTAGCCGTCTCGAAATAATGCTTGCCGGTTTGCCATATCAGCCGGATAGTGTTTTTCTCAAACTCGTGCAGACTGCCGGCTATGCTTTCGTTGATTGTGCGCGCGCCCAGGCTTCCGCCAAGCGCCAGAACAACAGGTCTGCCGGAATCAATATCGAAAAATCTTAAAGCTTCGTCTCTTATACTGTCCAGGTCGAACAGATCCTGCCTTACGGGATTTCCGGTGTAGAAAATCTTTTCTTCGGGGAAAAACCGTTCCATGCCCTGATATGCAACGCAAACAGCCCTGGCTTTTTTCGACAGGAATTTATTCGCCAGTCCGGCATACGAATTCTGTTCCTGAATCAAAGTCGGGATTCCCATTCGCTGAGCCTGCCAGAGCGCCGGCGCGCTTGCATATCCGCCAACGCCGACAACAGCGTCGGGTCTAAAATCTTTGATGATTTTCGCAGCCCTGTTCATGCTTTTGATTAGCTTCAGCGGAAAGGAAAAATTCTTGAAAGTCAGTCTTCTTTGCAGCCCTGCGACCGGAAGACCAAGTATATCGTAGCCTGCTGCCGGGACTTTTTCCATTTCCATGCGACCTTCAGCGCCTACAAAAAGTATCTCAATATCGCTGACACTCTCCTTAAGAGCGTTGGCAATGGAAATTGCCGGAAATATGTGTCCGCCTGTTCCTCCTCCGCTTATAATAACTTTCATCTACTGCACAAATTATCCTAAAATTGCGGGCGCAAAATTACTACAAAAAAAATTATTATCTAAATCAAAGCCTGTTTTTCCCGAATATATTTGACGCTTTTCTGTAAATCGACGGTATAATTTATTGAAGTAATTATTAATGTCACCCGTTCCGGGTTTTGATTTTGCTTAGCGTATTTTCTATAATAATTTCAACCCTTCGGGTTTTGATTTCTGGATTACTTCGTCGCTGCGCTCCTCGCAATATAGAAAAACCATCTGCCTCCCGGCACAAGCCTTTTAAGGCTTGCACGCGATAGCAGATACCGGAATTATTTCTTTCGGTGACGATCCCGCTCAGATTACGAACCGGTCATCTCGTGCAACTCCTGACGGAGTTGTGCAGTATCTATTGCCATGGTTCTATTGATATTGATGATCTGCGGGCAATTACATAAAATGTGTATTTTCTCGTACACTCTTCTTTTGAGAGGATGCTTATAGAAACAAAAAACCGCAACAGGTTTTGTACACTGTTGCGGCATTAACAATTATTTTATGAACAATTTTGTCCGTAATTCACAGAAGGTTTATTTCACCTTTTTTGTCCTTCAAATTTGACAGGTATTTGCATTGGCCCTGCTTGAGTTGGCATCGTTGCCGTAATATTAACAGTAGCTTTACCTGATTTGTCAACTTCGCTGCTGTTTTCTACTTTCACACCAATATTTCCCATATCAGGAATACTGACAGCTTTTTCTCCCGACAGAGAATAATTGTCTTTAGTACTTGTTATAGCACATGCAACTGAGACTTGATAGGAAACTGGAGTTAAATTTAAATTTATTAAATCCAATCTTAATATTGCACTGTCTTTTCCAGAATCGTATGTTATTACAATATCTACATCTGAAATCGTATCTGCATCTACAGCAGGAGGAACTTTTATTGTAAATTCGCCTCTGTAAGTAGCGCTAATACTTGCCAGCGAAAGATTTGGATCGTCATCTTTGCTGCATCCGTAAAATACGCTTGAAACAAGCGCAATCATCAATAATCTATTTATCATTTTCATTGTTAAAAAATTAAAAAAAAATTAAACCTATTTATTTATCGGCGCAAAAGTAATATATTTTTTATAAACAACGTTAATTTATTGTGTTTTTTCAGTAAAAATATTTCCTGCTAAACAAAATATCCTGCTATCCAGACTAATACAATAATTTTCTTCCAGCTTGACAATCCGTGAAAATGTCTCTTACATCTGCCAAAGCGTCTATTACACTCATCAAATTCATCAAAACTGTCTTTTATATTCGTGAAAACAGTACGCCGCGTTAAGGGAAGGGAACTGTTATATGTTATTAATTTTTGTTGTCCCGGTTTGTCGCCGCAGTGTCTTGCCTGTACCCGCTACAGTATCCGTATACTTCAGTGTACGGACATGGGGGAATACCGATAGTGAAACAAAGAACGGACGACACTTTATTAACTGTTATATCTTATTTATTTTTTGTCCCTAAAAACATAAAACCTCTGCCGCCCTTTCGCATCCCTCCACCCCCGTTTGTTTAAAGGAAATTTGGATATCTGAAATTTTTCCTAATTTAGCGGCGATTATTTTTTGTAAATTGATGTATAAATGAGACTATTACTGATAAGTAACTCGACAAATCCGGG
>JAISDR010000231.1 GCA_031264645.1 Prevotellaceae bacterium
ACGTCCGACAGTTGTTCGTATTTAGAGCGTGTGATCGACACGCTTCCCGACCTTACAAACTGCAGTATTCCGTAAGGTTCGAGTTCGTCGAACAGTTCTCTGATTTCCGTTTTGCCGCCCGTTTTTTCTATGACGGTATACAGGTTGTTGACCTCTATAATCTTTGCATTATACTTGTTCACCAGACTTTCTATGGCATTATTTGCCATCAGGGTTTCCGTAGTAACCTTGAACAGCGCTATCTCGCGGGAGATTATTTCATCTTCGACATAGCAGTATGCCGTCAGTACATCGATCTTTTTTTCTACCTGCTTCACAAGTTTCTCTATTGACTTATCGTCGGAGTAGCATGTTATTGTGAACTTGTGCACGCCTTTCATTGCCGAAGCCGAGACGGTCAAACTTTCGATGTTTATAAACCTGCGCGTGAAAATATTCGAAATCTGCGTCAGCAGACCCACGTGATTTTCGGAATAGACGGTTACCGTGTATAATGTTTGCGTATTCGTATCCATATTCAATATTTTTATCGTTATTTTTCTAAAATTACACTGTTTGCATTCATTCCCGCGGGAATCATCGGCAGTACCATGCCCTTTTTTTCGACGTCCACATCCAGAAGATAAGCTCCATTGTGTTCCAGCATTTCCCTGATTGCATCGTCCAGATCTTCTCTTTTTGAAACTTTCCGTCCTTTAATCCTGTATGCCTCCGCGATTTTCACGAAATCGGGATTAAGCATTGGAGTTTCCGAATAGCGTTTATTGAAAAATATTTCCTGCCACTGTCGAACCATCCCCAGATATCTGTTATTGAGAATGATGATTTTCACCTTGACATTGCTCTGCATGATTGTCCCCAGCTCCTGAATACACATCTGGATACCTCCGTCGCCGCAGAACAGGCATACCGTACGCTCGGGAGCAGCGATTTTCGCCCCGATAGCCGCAGGCAAACCGAATCCCATGGTTCCCAGTCCTCCCGACGAGATGAAGCTTCTCGGATTTTTACGCTTGCTGTAACGCGCCGCCATCATCTGGTTTTGTCCAACGTCGGTAACGATAATCGCTTCGTTGCCGGTTTTTTCCGATATGCGCCGTATAACTTCGCCCATGCTTATATATTCCTTTTCGCAATATATCTCGTTTGCAATGACTTTGTCGTACTCTTCGCCGTTTAAAATATCGAAACTCTCAATCCAGTCGTCGTGATCAGCCTGTTTCAGCAAACCGGTAACGGCGGGCAAGGTTTTTTTGACGTCTCCCAAAACGGGTATGTCGACGTCCACATTTTTGCCTACTTCGGCAGGGTCTATGTCAAAATGAATGATTTTCGCCTGCTTGGCGTATGTATCTACGTCCCCGATTACACGGTCGTCGAATCTCATTCCTATCGCGATAAGCACGTCGCATTCGTTTGTCTTCTGATTCGGGGCAAGATTTCCGTGCATTCCCAGCATTCCCTTGTTCAGAGGATGGTCGAAGGGAAGAACCGAAGCTCCCAGCAAAGTCCATGCCGCGGGGATTTGGGCTTTTTCGATGAAATCAATCAATTCCTGTTCCGCCTTTCCGATTTCGACTCCCTGCCCGATAAGCGCAAGCGGTTTTTTAGCGGAGTTTATCAGCTCCGCCGCTTTCCGTACATTATCTTTGTCGATTTTCGGCGCGGAAACATAGCTCCTTATTGATGTGCATTTTTCGTAATAATGATTAATCATGGACACCTGCGCGTCTTTTGTAAAATCAAGCAAAACAGGACCCGGACGTCCCGAGGATGCAATGTAAAAAGCCTGCGCCACCGCCCATGCAATCTCTTCGGCTTTGCGAACCTGATAGCTCCATTTCGTAACGGGCTGAGATATTCCCACGATGTCGACTTCCTGAAAGGCGTCTGTTCCCAAAAGCGGGGAAACTACCTGTCCCGAAATCACTACCAGGGGAGTGCTGTCTATCATTGCGTCGGCTATACCGGTGATGGTATTGGTAGCGCCCGGTCCCGAGGTAACAAGGACTACGCCAACTTTTCCGGACGCCCGCGCATAACCCTGGGCGGCATGAACAGCGCCCTGCTCGTGACGGACAAGAACATGTTTGAGCTTGTGTTTATAGTCATACAAGGCGTCAAATACGGGCATTATCGCCCCTCCGGGATACCCGAAAATCGTATCTGTTCCCTCTTCAATGAGGCTTTTCATCAGAGATACGGAACCTGAAACACTTTCTTTATTATCCATATACATTATTTTTTTATTATTTTTTCAATCAAATCCTCCAGCGATGAAGATATTATCAGTATGTCTTTATTTTTCCTTATCAGGAAACCTTCTTTTACCATGTTATCCATGAATCCGGCAAGCAGGTCGTAATATCCGTTTGTATTGAGCAGCCCGACCGGAACCTTGAGCAGTCCCAGCTGGGAAAGAGTCAAAACTTCGAACATCTCGTCCAGCGTTCCGAAACCTCCGGGGAGTATAATGACAGCGTCGGCAATTTCGAACATCCTGACTTTCCTTTCGTACATCGTCGAAGTGTATATTATTTCGGTACATTCGTTTTTGGTGATTTCCAAATCGTCTAACATGCGGGGAATAATTCCAGTAACTTTTCCTCCGTTTTGAAGCACGGCGTCGGCAACTATATTCATAAGCCCCCGCGAAGCTCCTCCATAGACCAGTTGAAGTCCTTCGTTTGCCAATATTTCGCCCAATTTTCTCGCTTCACTTGCGTAAATCTCATTCTGTCCCGAAGATGAAGCGCAAAACACTGCTACATTTTTCATTTTTCAATATCGTTTTAAAAACAGAAGCCTTTCTCCTGATGAGAAAGGCTTCGTTTACTCTGGTCAACTGCGCAGCAATTCTCATCCTTTGTTTGCCTGCAAAAGGACGACGAGAATAATACCACTAAGTTGTCTATTTATCATTTCACAAAAATTTCCGCAAAAGTAGTATATTTTTCTAACTGTGAAACAGTAATGTTGTAAAATATTTTATTCATGAACAATATTGGACTGATAATCAAATGAATTAAAAGCGAAAATTAATTACATATCCTGCATGCAAAGACCTTTGTATTCGATAGCGTAATTTTTCAATTGACCTGTTTTTGCCAGCATTGCGGCAGTTTTGTCTTTCAGGGCATTGTATCGGATATTCTGTTCATTCCGTTTGATTTCTGCAATTTGCGCGGTTTTGTCCGATTCGTTGACAGCAATCAAATCAATTTCATTTTCACCCGTTTTGTCCCAGTATCCTCCTATTTGCGTAAAACCGCCTTTTTCAATGAGTGTCTGGCGAAAATAACGTTCGAGGATTTTCCCGCTGAACGTGGGATAATCTCTTTCGACAATACGTTTCAATTCATCGTATTGCGCGATCTCGATGATGTGCGAATATTTGTAAATAAACCGGAACCAAAATGTAAGGAAATTATCTTCGATTGCATATCTCACGTTTTTTGTCTCGGTTTTTGCAAAGAGCGGAATTTGTCTGCTTATCAGGGCATAATCCTTTTCCAGTCGCGTCAGGTATCCGCCGATTTCCTTTCCGGTAAGCGTTTCGATTTTAGCGCGAGTATTTTCGCCGCGAGCGATGGCGGAAAGAATGGTGAAATATATGGTATAATCTTTTCCGAACTCGTCAATCAGCATGTTTTTGCCGTCGGTAATAAACGGCGAATCTTCGCGGATCACGAAATCAAGCATTGCTCCGAAAGCGAGCGCCTGATTGTCAGCCAGCAGTTGCACATATTTTGCCACGCCGCCCGTAAATGCATACAAGGCAAGCAAATCTTCGGAAGTATATCCCGGATTACAGTCTTTCATAATCTCCTTCAACACCGACGTCCGAAACGGATGCACCTGCATGAACGCTGTCGCACGACCAAAAAGAGGCGCCTTGTAATCCTTGAAAATCCGGTGCATGAGCGAATGTACCGAACCGCAAACTATCAGATTGATGCGACTTTGCTCCTTATGTAAATCCCAATAGTGTTGCATATCGCTGTAAACGGCAGGATTGATATTGAGAAACTCCTGAAACTCGTCGATTATCAGGTTAAACGACTGTTTGGAGGACAACTGCATCAGATACTGAAAAAGCTTGCCGAAATCCGTCGTCGCGCCCAAAACCGGAATACCGAGCTTGTCTGCAATCTCCTGTTGAAAATCCTGACAAAGAAACGGTTCAGCCTTGCGCGACACAAAGAAATACAAGCTTGGCTGTCCTTCGGTCGCTCGAAGCAGAAGCTGTGTTTTCCCGATGCGCCGTCTGCCCGTTACAACCGTAAATTGGGCATTGTCAAACGATTGTTTGCGGATATCCTGCAAACGTTTAATTTCCTGTTCTCTGTTGTAAAAATACATAATTCCGTTTTTAATCATTTATCGAAACCGACAGTTCCGAAACGGCGGTTTCGATTGCAAAAGTACAAAAAGTTATAAATTTCAAATGAAAGCGGGAACAGTTTTTTGAACTGTTCCCGCTAAATAGTTATGGTACGATAACAAAATCTTATTCTGAGATTACTTCGAACTTAATTTTAGCATGTATATTCTTGTAAATTTTGATATCAGCTTCATAAGTTCCAACTTCTTTGATATTGTCTTCTCCGACGATGGAAATATTTTTTCTGTCAATCTCAAAGCCTTTAGTGGCAAGAGCCTCGGATATCTGTATATTGTTTACAGATCCGAATATTTTTCCTGTCGAACTTGTTTTTGCACCGATTTGTATCACTTCCAGCGCTTCCAGTCCGGTAACTGTCTGTTTTGCTTCCGAGCGGAAATTTTCTTCCTTATGAGCGCGCTGGCGCATATTTTCCGCATGTATTTTTTTTGCAGAAGCAGTAGCAAGAATAGCGAAACCCTGAGGGATCAAGTAGTTTGTCGCATATCCATTTTTTACATTTACCGTATCATCCTTGTGTCCCAAATTGGGAACATCCTGTTTCAAAATAATTTCCATAAATCCTTCCGTTTTTTTATTTTAATAAATCTGTTACAAAAGGCAATAAAGCCAAGTGTCTGGCACGTTTAACAGCCTGTGAAACTTTCCGTTGAAATTTCAATGATGTTCCGGTTAAACGGCGAGGGAGAATCTTTCCCTGTTCATTCAGAAATCTTTTTAGAAATTCTGCGTCTTTATAATCCACATACTTGATTCCGGCTTTTTTAAAGCGGCAGTATTTTTTCTTTCTGACTTCCACTGTTGGTGGGTTCAAATATCTTATTTCATTCGGTATCATGGCTTACTGATTTTGAGTTTGTTCCTGTTGTTGTTGTTTAACATTTCTTTTTTTCTCTGCATAAGCAATAGCATGTTTATCCATACGAAATGTAAGGAATCGAATTATCCTTTCATCACGACGATACTGTGTTTCAAGTTTTTCGACAAAATCGCCTTCCGACTTGAATTCTACAAGATGGTAAAATCCTGTTGTTTTTTTCTGGATGGGATAAGCTAATTTCCGCAAACCCCAGTCTTCTTCATGGACTATCTCGCCTCCATTCTCGCCGATATACTCCAAATACTTTTTTACCGCTTCCTTTACCTGTGTTTCAGATAAAACGGGAGTTAAAATGAAAACGGTTTCATACTGATTTGACATAAAATACAAACTGTTTTTTAATAATTTTTAATAAATTTCAGGCGGCAAAGGTAAAAACTATATTTTAAACTGACAAATTTTTCCATTCGGAACTATTATCGCCATAAGTTTCATAATGGTTTTTTTGCCAAAACAGTATTGGAATACAGCGGAAAAACATTTGAATATTAAGAACAAATTCATTTATCCAAAAATACTTGTATATTTGCGAAAAATTTAGAGGAAAATGAATATAAATTGATTAAAATATACGAAAATG
>JAISDR010000130.1 GCA_031264645.1 Prevotellaceae bacterium
TTTGAAATGGAAAACTGTTCCAAAGAAATTGTTATACATTTGATTTCGTCGAACTTGCCGGGCAAATAAACCTCCTAAAAATTTGAGAAAATATAAATAAGGTAAGTTGAAATATTACTTGGCAAAGTTGAATAATAGAATTGATTTTAAGCCATTTATATGATTGATTGAAAACAGTCAAAAAAATAATAACATAGATTTAAAATTTTTCATGTATATTTGCGGCGTTAATTATAATAAACAGTAGATAAAAATATGAACCATGGCACGGGCTATTTGCATAATTTGTTTATCCTGTTTTTCATTCTTACTACATTCGCAAGTCAGTTATGACTTTGAATCGGGGTTTTCGGAATGGATCCAAAAACCTGCGGGTTCATGGGAACTAACTAAAACATCTGCCATATCCGGAGATTCATCTCTGAGACATTTGAGAACAGGGGTAATAAGCAGTGATACAATATTTATCCCTGTGAGCGGAATCACATTTACAGGACATGACATAAAATGGAGATTTTTGTTAAGGCATTCATATGATCCCGCTCCTACAAATAAATGGGCTGTCATTCTTGCCGCCAACAGTATTTCCAATGATTTCAAAGGCTACGCTGTTGGAGTAAATATGAAGACAACAACGCTATATAAAGACTCACTATGCTTATATCAAGTTAATAATGGTGTTTATACTGAAATTATACAAACAGATATTAATTGGCAAGTTTCAATCGGGAAAAGTAGTATTGCCGCTCTGGAAATCAAAAAAAGTCATAACGATTACTGGCAAATTGGCATTCGTATTGGCACCAACTTTGAAAATATTTCGTTTTACGCTGACAGTATTTTGGATACGAAATATTCGGATTTTTCCTATTTCGGCATATTGCATTTTTTTACAACAGCCGAGATAGCTGCAAGGGCACTCTATGTCGACGATATCAGCATAGACGCAATAGACAGAACTATACCAACAGCCTCCGACACAAAAATAGTTTCACCGGAAGAGCAGGTGGCGGGCGGAAATATTTCGTCGCTCGACAGGGATACAATTGAAGTCATCAGATTTGAAATACAGGACGTTGCCGATTCGGATACATTGCCGACTTATCTGCGGCAAGTTACTGTCAAAAACGCCAAACCGTCCTCCTCGGCAAACTGGAAAACAGCAATTAAAAACGCATATTTATATGCCGAAAACATTGGGAACCTGCAAATAACAAATACTGCAATAAGCGAGGATTCCATTGTATTCCGTTTTGGCAATAATCTGCGCATCCCGCCCGGCGACGCAGTTGATTTGTCGATGAAAATCGTTCTTGGCGATTCATTGACAGATAATTCGAGTCTGCAATTCAAAATAGACAGGACAAATCACGGATTTCTTTCATCTATCAACGGTTCAGGGATGATTGCAGAACTAACGGGCGACATTCTGTCCGGCGTTTTCACCGTGGACGTCGAAGCGGATACTATTCTTTGGATCAGCGTTCCCGATATCGTTTCCATAAATGCGGATTTTTCGGGAACTGCCATTGCTGCCGACAATAAGGGAAATGTGGATAAGGATTTTTCTTCTCCTGCCGATCTCGTTTTAAATACGGGAAGCGGCAATTTGACTTTTAGTTCCCTTGCTTTTGTCAATGGAGAACTTGTTGCCGGCGATGTTTCGTATGATAAAGCGGAAAATATTTCATTACAGCTTTCATCGGAATCCGTATCTTCTGCAAATTCTTATGTTACAGTTATACTAAATAAAAATTCGAGTATAGAAAATCCCCTGTACAGAATTGCGGGAACAGCCATAATGTCGGATGCGGTGAACATCGAAAATGAAATTCCAGTTTTTCGTTTTGTAATAAAAGACCTGCTTGGCGATAATGCTGCAACGTTCGTAAGCGAACTGAAAATTTCGAATCCTTTTAATGAAACAAACTGGCTTAATGTCATTGGCGGCATTTCGCTGTATGATGGAGAACAACGCCTGATAAGCAATATTATAGACCAAAAGAGAGATTATATCCACATAAGCTTGTTTGCGGGCAGTTTGACAGTTGACGACGGAGCTGAAAAGGAAATCACATTGAAGATATGGCTGAAAACCAAGGTTCCCGACAAAACCAGACTGGGTTTTATGATTCCGGCGACAAATCACGGGTCTCTGGCAGCGCAAAACGGCTCGCTGTTTGCCAATGATTTTATTCAAAATATTGTTTCAGATACTTTTAGCGTTGAGGTGCAGGCTACAAAAATAATTTTCAAGACAAGTCCGACGACTGTTGCTCCGGATTCTCCTTTCTCGCTGGAAATAAATGCGGTAAACGGCGACGGAATGATTGATATCGACGAAACTGGAGAAATTACCCTTGAGCTTGAGGCTGATAATGGCAATTTGAGCAACGTTTCGGGAATGGAAAAGCAATTTGTTGAAGGGAAGGTTGTTTGGACTGATTTGATAATTGATACGCCAACGATATTCAGGATAAAAGCCAGACATCCTTATTTTGGAGAAATAAGATCGGATGAAATCGCTTCAATGAACATGGATTCAGAGCTTTTGCCTGTATTGACGTCGCAAAAATCAGTCTTCAAATCCGTAGATACCCTGATAAGTACGGCAAAGGAAGTAATCCGATTCAAAATCAGCGATAAAGGTACAGGCGACGGCTTGGCGACCGTTATCAATAAAATGGTTTTCTCTACAATCTCCGATATGTCCATACCGGATTTGATTGGCGGGGCGGAACTTTTGTCGGATGGTCAAAATATCTCTGTCTCATTTACTTCGACCAGCAGTCAGATAACAGTCATGCCGGAGAATTTAATCATTCCCGACGGCGAGTCGCGCGAAATTATCCTGAAAATATTCCTCAAGCGGGCAAAATATGTAGATGGCAGCAAGTTACAGCTATATATTCCTGCAACAGCACATGGATGGACGGTGAATCAAAACAGTTCCCAATTGCTCAAAACATTTGAGTATCCGGTATATTCCAATGTTCATTCCATTGATATAGAAGCGTCTCAACTTACAGTCATAAGCCAGCCGATGATAGCGTTAAAAAATACGCCTTTTTCATTCAGCATTGGAGCAACTGATTATACCGGAAATGTAGATACGTCTTATAATAACAGTATCAGCATTTTAAAATCGGACGGAGCTGGGAATTTGCATAATTTGTCAACAAAGCATTTTGCCGGAATTTCTACATTCAGTGTGGTTTATGATTCTTTGAGTGATTTTTCCGTTAGGGCTTCAAGCGCCGGCATGGCTGACATTGTTTCAATGCCGATATATTCTGTAAACGCCATAGATACCACTGTAAAGTCGGGTATATCAGCATGGAACGATGTCGATGACTGGGTTTGGGACGGGAATAGGCTTAAACACAATTCCGGAAATGGATTCAGTTATGTATCTGCGCCAGCAAATATTGATTTGGCAAAGAAAATTGTGCAATGGGATTTTATTGTCGAAAACGGGAATTTTGATCCCTCTTCGGAGAATGCTTTCTGGTGCGTTTTGTCTTCGGATACGGATGATTTGGACGACAGTAATTTATCCGGATATATTGCAGGCGTCAATTATACAGGCAGTTCCGATTTGTTATCTTTCTGGAAAGTTAAATCAGGCAATAAACAGTTGTTGTGGTCAAGCGATTACAATTGGGATGAAAACGCAAGGCTGAGGATTATTGTGCAAAAATCTGAAAATGAATGGAGAGTTTTCATAAAGGAAGAAGAACAGCCGATTTTGCTTGCAGGAAAATTTATGGATAATGAAGTGTTGGAAAGCAAGTTTACGGGGTTTGTTTTTAAATATACAAGCACGAGAAACGGGATGTTTTCAATTGATAATTACGAAATTATCGAAACAATTCCTCCTCTTAAAGTAAGAGAAGTCGAAATATTGGACAAGAATAATATAAAGGTAAGCTTCAACACAAATATCGCTTTCCCCGAAGCCTTAGATATTGACAATTACTTGCTTAAATCCGTATCAAATGTATTTGACATATTCGACGTCGCCAAAATCAATGATAATGAAGTGAATTTGAATACAAAATCGCTTGGCGATACTTTGTTTTTGCTATCAATCTCCGGAATCACAGATGTTTCCGGTTCGATAATAAAAGATACGATAGTGGAACTCCGACGAAACGCCAGCGAAGTAAAATGCTCTATTGAAGTATTGAGCAGGATTTCACTGGTTTTGGAGTTCGGCAGTAATATGATTGATTCAATTGCCACTGATACGGACAATTATACTCTAATCAATGTTTTGGGGGATACTTTTTTAATAGCAGGTATTACAGAAAATTCCGGAAAATATTATCTGGATTGCGATTCTCTGCAAGGAAACTCCTTTATCCTTTATTATAACAATCTGGAAACAGAGGACGGTTTTATCCTTAACGACAGTCTAATCTTCAACAAATCATATCTTCCCGCCAAAATAAACAGCGCGGAAGCTTTGTCCAACTCGACTGTTACGGTCGAGTTTAGCAAAAATATTCAGGAAGTTGGCAATTACACTATTAAGAACAGTCGCGGAACAGTTTTCGATATTGTTTCCAAAACTGTAAATGGGAAACATGTTACTTTAACGTTATCCGGCACACTGTCGGGGAATAATTTTGTGCTGTACGTTTCCGGAGCAAA
>JAISDR010000131.1 GCA_031264645.1 Prevotellaceae bacterium
CCAATGCGCTGATTTTAAATATTGAATGCTTCATAATAAATTAAATTAATTTTGTATTATTAAACGCAAAGGTATTTATTTTTACAATATAACGACCATCTTACATTAAATTTTTTTCAAATTCATAGCCTTTCTTACGGATTTCGACGATTAAGTCCTGCAAAATTCCGGCTGTAACCGGAATATCGTGCAACAGGATTATTGCTCCTGCCGACAAACGCTTCGAAATTCTTTTCAGCAAGCGTTCGCCGTTTTTCGTTCGGGTATCCAGGGAACGTACAGTCCAGCCTGTTGTACAAAGTTTAAGATCCCGTACCGATTTTGCTATTACCGGATTCATCACTCCGAAAGGCGGGCGGAAGAGATTGATTTTCTGTCCTGTGATTTGTTCGAGTGTAGATATATTGTCTTTCAGTTCCCTGTTTACTTTTTTCAGTCCCGAAAAGGGAAATTCAAACAGATGATTCTGGGTATGTATGCCTATCGAATGTCCTGATTGAACAGCTTTTCTGACAATATCAACATGTTCCAGCGCATTTTTGCCGGTGAAAAAGAATATCGCCCTGACATTTTCTCTTTCAAGAATGGAAAGAATCGTATCCGTATATTTACCGGGTCCGTCATCGAATGTCAAGACAAGTTTTTTTTCCTTAGTTTTCAGCCTGTTAATCACAGGAACAAACAAAGCTAAACGTATGTCGAAAATTCCCCATACAAGAATGGCGGTAATTAATATCGAAACGCAGGAAAGTATATGCCAGTGATTTATAATCGAACAGACAGTCAAAAACGGAAACAGAAGAAATGCGAACTGCTGTATAAACAGCAATAAAGAACTTGTTTTCACTGTATTCCATTTTTTCATTTCGCAAAAGTAATAATTCCAAAAATGAATCACATTCGGAGGACAAGCCATCAATACAAAAACCTGTCAGAAAGAAAATTGCAGCATCACAACCGCGCTGTGTTCTGCAAGACCCAAATCGTCCAGGTCTCTTGCGTCCTGATTTTCATGCCCCCAACGTCCAAGATACTGGTACATTGCCTGCAATTTCAAATTATATCCGAAGATATAATAATTCAGTCCTACGGACGGCAAATTTAGTATTCCTTTTTCATTTAGCGAATTTCTATCCATAAAATCATACCTTACAGCCGGTTGTATTTTGTCGGTTACGAAATATCCTCCCTGTATATACGCTCCCGCGAAGCTGTAACTGGCTGAAACTTTCTGCCGTTTTGTGAGAGCCACATTCAGGTAATACGCCTCGGCGGAAAGGTACAGGCGGTTTTTGATATACGACAGTTCAAGTCCCGCGCGGAAATCGTTGGATGTTTGCCAGTTCGCTTCCACGTTGTACGAAGTCGACAGGGCGACCAGGAATTTGTCGTTATTGAGGTCGTTGGTATTTCCCTGATGCAGGGGCATGGCGCCTTTCGGCATGAAAGCAAAACGGGCGGCATAGAGCAGCGAAGGGATTCCAAGATCGTCGCTTAGCGTTTTTTGTGCGGCATTGACATTTATCCCTGTACCATTGAAGATTCCAAGGTTATACTCCCACTTGTTTTTCAGAAGACCGTGAACCATAAAGCCCAGGTCGAAACCTGTAGCAAACGTTGGCGGCGCGGAGTTTATACTGCGGTCAAGATATACCGGCGCGCTCAGGGACGAGGGCAGGACGGGAAACAGCGTCTCGCCCAGCGTTACAAGATATGCCTGATTGTTTGGAGTTTTGAATTTCCCCACGCGAAAGCGCAGCTCGTTTTTCAGGTTTATATCAAACCATGCCTGCTGCAGCAGCGCTCCTCCCGACTTGGCGGCGTTCAGCGTGAAGTTGAACGTGAGCTTGTTAAATCTGCCCGACAGACCCAGGATTGCATACGGGATTTCGAATCCGCTGTTTGCCACATTATCCTGATCGGCGAGTTCGAGTCCTTCGTCATCGTAATAGTTGAATTTCGCCGCCGACTGCACAAGTGTATACGGCTTGAACATGAAGTCTCCCACTTTTGTCTGGAAACTGAAGCCTTTCTTGTCAATCATCGGTATGACGTCGCTCTGGATATATTTGTCGAGATTCTGCTCCTGAATTTGAGACTGTTCCTGAGCAAAAGCCTGCATGTACGCCAGACCTGCAAGCATTATAAAGAAATATTGACTGAATTTAATTTTTACTGTTTTCATAAAACCTGATTCATTATTAAAATTATTATCTGAGTATTATTAAAGGGATTCGACGAATTTAATCAGCGCGTCCCTGTCTTCCCGCGACATCTGTTTGAATATGTCCCTGGAGACAGCTCCTTCGCGTCCGTGCCACATGATTGCTTCCGTAATATTGCGCGCCCGCCCGTCGTGCAGAAAGTGAGTATGCTGGTTTACTCTGCTTTGCAAGCCGATTCCCCAGAGCGGCGTTGTTCGCCATTCGCATCCCATTGCCAGTCCCGACGAATAGTGGCTGTCGAGTTCAACGCCCATGTCGTGAAGCAGGAAATCGCTGTATGGATGTATCGTTTGTCTTGACAGCCAGGGCAAGCGTGTTCCGTTTATAAGCGTGGGAGCGTCCTGACGGGTATGCAGGGTGGGCGTATGGCACAAATCGCATTTCGCTCTGTAGAAGTTTTCTTCGCCGCGCTTCACTGTCGGGTCGTTGACATTCCTCCGCGCGGGCACGCCCAGGGCATGAAGATAAAAGTCAACGTGTTCCATGTCTTTTGTTGATATCTGTATGCCATAATGACTGTATCCGAGCATTTGCGACTGCCCCTCGCTTATTTCGAGAGGATAACGGTCATTCGTTACTCCCAGGTCGGACGAGAATCCCAGTTCGATTGTGAGGTCGGCGTGCTGGGCTTTGTTTCCCGTGATGCCGATGAAAGTGATGTTCCGTTCGGGGATAGTGTTGAGCCGTCCCGATATTCCGTATTCGGGATAGTTGCTTCGCCGCGCCACCTCCTGCAATTCGTCCAGATCCAGAGCCATCATCTGCCCCAAGCCGACATGCCTCAACGGAATACGCACGTCGATAATCAAGTCTTCCGGCTTGATATTGTCGGCATACCATTCGACGATTTCGTAGTGCGGGGTCATCAGCGAATATTCCTCGCCGTCGGGAAAGCGGAATGTTTCTTCGGTATATGATGCTCTTAATTTGCCTTCCGGAACAACTCCGTAGATTGACTGGTCGTGCAAAACCCGTCCGTAATTGCGGAAAAACGATCCGTCTTTCTTAGTGATATACACCAGCTGAGCCGAAAATCCTCCCGCGCCCGTTCCTCCCTGCGAGAAAAGCGTGGGCAAGGTTCTGCCTGCGTTTGTGTGGCAGCTTCCGCACGAAGAACCGGCATACAGCGGACCTTTTCCTCCAATCAGGGGGTCTTCGCCGCTTGTCCGCGGTCTGTCATACAGCGCATCGCCCCGGTAGAAACGGGTAACAAGCTCGTTTGTAACCCACTTTGCCGGAGTATCGTAGGCGGTCATTCCCGTCTCGAAAACGGTCGACGTCCCGGCAGACAAAGACGCAGGATCGGCAACATTGCCATAATTATCAAGTATCTCCGCGTCCTCCTTTGTACATGCAACAAATGTCATGACGAATATGATTATCATGACATTTATTATTCGATATGTTTTAATCTCCATTCTGTGCAATTATTGTTAAAAAAATAATTGTCAGCAAATTACGACAATTATATTAATTTGTTTCAGAGCGCAAAGGTATTCCTGTTTCTAAAAGTACGCAATCACTATTTGTAGTGATATTATCAGCTAAGATATACCTAAAATTAATGAGCGACCTTCGTCAAAAGTCAAATACATCCTCCGCACATCATACCTTTTGAATCGGGTGTATGGTATCTCTGGCATCTCTTGTGCTAAGTTTACAGGGTAAAGTTGCCAAAATTCGCACTTTTCCAGTGTCGCGATTGTTTTAACAAAATATAAGTGCAGGCGGATACACAAGCTAATCAAATGAGACAAATCCTACCTTGCAGGTAGTTTATACATTCGCCCTTCTTCCGCAGGTCGCGACCTGCGGTTATGAAAATCAGACTTTTCAAGTCTGTTATAATTCTATGAATTGAGAAAAACGACATTTTGGAAACGAAGTTCGACGCAGTCAATGCACCCTGCGAACGATATCAAAACCCGAAGGGTTGAAATTATTATAGAAAACCCGATAAGCAATCTAAAAACCCGGAACGGGTGACATTATTATAG
>JAISDR010000154.1 GCA_031264645.1 Prevotellaceae bacterium
AGCGAAGTGTAACCATCGCCGTCCAGCGTCGCGTCAATCTTTCTGTAAGAGATAAAAGGAGAAAATGTCCACGAGCCAAACTGCAAAGTCGAAGCAATTCCCCTCATGTATGTAACCTCGTCTGCCGAGGAATATGCTGAAAATCCGTTATTCCGTTTCTTTATGGAATGTACATCCGTTGACTTGTTGAACGAAAAGTTATTCCACACAGCCAGGCCCTGTCCGAAATTTGCCCGAAAATCGCCGACGATCAGTTTTTTCAAATACTTCCTGTTGCTTAGCATTATATGAAAGCTGTAAAAATCAAATCCCCGCCTGTTCGAGCCTCTGAAAAATTCTTCGCCTGCATCCTTATCTGCCGTGACGCCTATCTGTAATGCATTGCTGTACCGGTATCTGTAGCGGGTTAGAAGGCTGAACGGAGAACCTTCGTAGCGCTGCAAGTCGGGATCGTCGCGCGTATAGCCTTCCCGCTTCTCGAGAACTTTCGTACTTCTCATCAGCAAAGTACTGTTTCCCTTTGTCAGCATATCCTTGAACGATGGGAGAAACAGTTTCTGTTCAAGAGCGGAAGTAATGAAAGGGCTTATGCGCGATACGGTTTCTTCATCAAATCCGGGGACAAGCAGCAGTTCGTGAACGCTCATCAAGGCTCCAAATTCCTTTATATACTCGCTGATGCTGAAGATTTGAAAATCTGTCAGTATAATCAGCTGTGCCAGTTCTTCGGCTGTAGCAGTGTTGATATTCAAGGGATTTTCAGCAAGATGAGTATAGTGTTCTATCAACTGTTCCATTCCCATGACTTCATCCTCGCTTTCCGCTTTATCGGCAATACTTTCCGCGATACCGGAAATCAGAGCCGATAAGTCCTTGTCCTGAGCAACTGCCGCAGATACGGGAACAAGCATTAATATCAATGTCCACAAGACGCGCATTTTGTTTCTTATAATAATTTTATGTTCCTATAAGCGGCACAAAATTAAGGACAAATAATTGAATGAGGAAATTATTTTAGCATAAATAAAAAAAACATTACTTTTGCGACTTCAAAACGCGGAAGTAGCTCAGTCGGTAGAGCATCAGCTTCCCAAGCTGAGGGTCGCGGGTTCGAGCCCCGTTTTCCGCTCTTACAAGGAATAAATAGACAAAAACCTTATGGCATATTATCCCATAAGGTTTCTAATGTGAATGAATTATAAACTAATCTTACTTACTTATGATCGCTATTTGCAATTTTATTGTCTGTTTCCGTATTGGCGGGAGAAGCCGTGTCATCAGCATCTTTTCCGCCTGTAAACTTGTCATCCATGTCTACCAGAGAGACTTTTTTGACTAATACCCCATTATTTTTTACATGCTCATCGTTTTTTGCAAGAATATTTGCAATTTTCTGTTTTTCTTCGGCTCCGAAAGCAGTTTCATACTGTTTGAATTTGTTAACAGACAACAGTGACTTCATCATACTAACTCTTTCTTCGTCAACATAAGAAATTAATTTCTTATAGTTTCCATGTCCCAGCGGAATATCAGCAATTCTTGTCTTGACGTGATACAAAACATTGTACACCAAATGTTCTGATTTGTCGTCTAAAGACAATTCTTTTTTAATGATTGCAGCTTGCTTTTGAAGCTCTGAATCTTTCTCTTTCGGTTGAGCAAAAGTACCAAACGATACGAGTACTAAAATAATTGACAAAACTTTCTTCATGATATAATAATATTCTTTTTAACTTTAAATAATTTTCGACAAAGGTATTGCAAAGATTTATATTGTCAAATTCCGGCTATACATTATTAAAAAGGTATGTTTTACGCTGTTAGGAAAATAATTTAAAAAAATCAAACCGCGATATTAAATTGAAAAACAGGATTATAGCTTCGTATCTGCCTGAGTTTTTAATATTTTGAAACTTAACTTTTTTTAACATTGATTGGTGTTTATTAAGTGCTGTTAGCATGGATAAATTATTGATCTGCAAATGTTATAGCAGCAAACAGGAATGTTAATAATTTCATAAAATTTAGATGATTTCAAAAGAGTATCCTATCATTATATTAGCCGAGCCTATATAATTTGAGCCATTTGATTTATTCTTTTGTATTCGTATAAAGCCATAATTCCCTCCGACTTCGACAAAAAATCTGTTACGTTTATTATACTGGTACGACAATCCCAGATTACCCTGAACGCCAAAGTTTGCAGGGCGCAGTTCGCCGGTGATTACCGAGGCGCCAAATTCCGTTTCGGCTTCAAGAATCCCGGCAAGTTCGGGGACTGTATTATTGATGAGCGTTTGCGTTTCGGTTGGAATGATTTCCCATAATGTTTGGGTTTTAGCTGCATCGGAGTATATTTTGCTTGCGCCTTTGGAGACCTGTTCGCCCGACATCAGAAACGAAACAAACGGACCTGCATTTGCATAAATCCGGTAAGGACTGTTGCCAAGATTTTTTCCTGCCTGAAGAGATACCGGAATCATTACATAGTCGAATTTCGCCAGATTTTTAACATCCGCATAGAAAATCGGCGGCATGTACTGCGCCATTTGCCCGAGTGTTGCGGCAATATCTTCTGTTATACCGGCGCCCATGCGTGTCGCGATATCCGTTATCATCTGATTTGAGGACATTGCCTGAATACCGTTCCGTTTTCCTCCCTGACCGGTATATTCTACGCCAAAACGCAGTGAATATGTCCCATTGAGTCTTATTTCGGTAAATATTCCTCCGGAGCCGGCGAGACGCGACGAATAGCCTTCGCTCAATGGATTTCCGCCTCCGGCAATTATATTGGGAATGGACAAACCTCCACGAAATCCGAGATTTACCGCTTGGGAATAAATCTTTACACTAAATATAGATAAACAAATAAATAACAATATCTTCTTCATAAATAACAATATAAATTGTACAAATAATCGGACAAAGATAAGCCAAATATAATAATTCGGGCTATGTAATAAATAATCCTTACTTTTGCGCGACAATTTAAAAGAATTTTACATTTGTGGAACGAATAAAAATTTCAGTATGAAAATTATTAGCAAGTATATCTGTAACATT
>JAISDR010000171.1 GCA_031264645.1 Prevotellaceae bacterium
CAACTTTCCCTTAATCTTCAGGAAAAAATTTCGGCGCAAAGATATAAAGGAATTACGATTTGCTTAACAAATTGTGTCAAAATTGTGTCAAAAAAATGATAATAAATTGAATGTCTTGCGAATATTTATTCTAATCCGGTCACGATGCAATTTTACCCTCCGCACCCAAAATTTCTTTCAATTATTAGTTCTTAAATCACTCTGCATTACGGAAATATTCATACAGTTCCAGTTGCGAACGGCATAATTTATCTCCTTCCGCTTTTATGTAGTTATTTTCCAGGTCTCTGGCTTTTACATTGTCTTTCCACTGGATATCAAATATATCCCTTAGCGTTTTCTTTATTTTTTCATCAAAGACATTAATCCCGACTTCTATCCGGAAATTGAGGTTTCGGGGCATGAAATCGGCGCTCATGATGAACACATTCTCATCCCCGCCGTTGTGGAATATAATCATGCGCGCATGTTCCAGAAACCTGTCCACGATACTGATAATCCTGATATTATCTTCGCCGTCGTGCATTTGCATACAGCATGCGCTCCTCACTATCATGCGGATTTCGACGCCTTCACGACCTGCTTTGGAGAGCAGCTTTATCATCTTTTCGTCGGTCAGATTATTGAATTTGGCATGGATGCATGCTTTTTTCCCGTTTCGGGCGTTTGTGATTTCGTTTTCTATAAACTCCTCGAATCCCTGCCTCATGTAGTAGGGCGAAACAATCAGCTGCTTCGTAAAAAAGCGGACGGGTATGCTCTGCAGAAAGTCGAAAACATTTTCGGCGTCGGCAACAGCCTGGGCGTTTGAAGTAAACAGTCCGAAATCGCTGTAGATTCGCGCCGTTGATTCATTGAAATTACCCGTGCCGACATATACGTAGCTTTTGTTTTTACGCTTGATCAGTACTAATTTACAGTGTATCTTGGTGCCTCTGATTCCGTGAATTACCCTGACGCCTTCCTTTTGCAGCAGTTCCGAGTATTCGGTATTCTGCTCTTCTTCGAAGCGTGCAAACAGCTCGATCACAACGACAACTGTCTTCCCGTTTTTTGCGGCGTTAATGAGCGTGTTTATGACTTTCGAGTTTTCGGCCAAACGGTAGAGGTTTATGTATATGCTGTCCACTTTCGGGTCTATCGCCGCTTCCTTCAGGAAATCAATGAAATGGTTGAAAGTATGATAGGGATAGTTCAGCAGGATGTCTTTTGTATCAATCACTTTCAGGATGCTCGAAAACGGCTTTATGTCCGGACTGTGAAGCGGGGGCAGGTCAATGTCTTCCAGATCGGGACGCAGTTTCGGGAACTTCATCAGGTCGCTCATGAGGTGATACCTGCCCCCGGCAGACAAATCCCTGCTTTCCTTCAGCTTGAACTTGCCTGAGATAAATTCAAGCATGTCTTCCGGCATTTCACTGTCGTACACCAGCTTGACGGGCTGTCCGTGCAAGCGTCTGTTCAGTCCGGCATTCATTTTTTCTATCAGGCTTTTGGAGATATCGTCGTCGTCAAAAGAGAAATATGCATCGCGCAAAGCCCTGAAAGTGTGCGCCGAAATGCTCACATAATTAAACATGAAGAATATTTCGTCCAGGCAAAGCCGGATTATGTCATCCAGAAAAATAATCACCGTTTTCTCCTTTACGGAAGGCAGGACAACAAAACGGGGACACGATTCGTTTACAGGTATCTGTATAATCGCATACCGCCTGTTTCCCTTTGCCGTAATCATCTGTACGGCAAGGTAAACGCTGTTGTCTTTCAGGAAAGGCATTTCGGTGTTTTTCTTCAAAATCAGGGGAACAAGCCTCTGAGCTACCGTTGACGAAAAATAATCGCGACAGAATCCCGTCTGCGATTCATCCAACTGCTGTTCGTTCACAATGTGGATGTTATTAGCTTCCATTTCGCTTAAAACGGCTTCGCAGACCTGCTCGAATTTCTTTTGCGCTTCCGACACGCGGCTGTTAACCAGGGGCAGCAAATGCTTTGACGATTCGTAAACATTCGCGTCTTCGGGAACAAAGTTCTTTTTCCCGGGTTTGATTTTGCCTGTCCTCACGATATTCGCCACATGCACCCGTATAAACTCATCCTGATTGTTGGCAAAAATACCCAGAAACCGCAGTCGCTGCAGCAGTGGCACGCTCTTGTCCTGCGCCTCCTGCAAGACCCTTTCGTTAAAATCCAGCCAAGCTAATTCTTTACTGTTAAGCATTATCCAAATATATTACTGTTTAAATATTTCCGTAAAATTAGTCTATTTTTTGATTTCGTACCGCTGTTCCGATTTTTCGCGTAATTTTGCGGGGAAAGAATTGTAATTATGGTTTTAATAGAAAGGTCTGAAAAATTTGAACTGGCGAGGTCCATAGAATATTCCCGGGAAGGGATAATCAGCAGGCAGATAGTGAGAAACAATGTCGGCAATGTTACTTTGTTTTCCTTTGACGAAGGACAGTCACTGAGCGAGCATACGGCTTCCTTCGACGAGCTTATTCAGGTGCTGGAAGGCGAAGCGAATGTGATTATCAATGGAAAAGAAAATATCCTGACCGCCGGCGAGGCAATAATCATGCCTGCAAATATACCCCACGCGCTCAAAGCCGTGAAAAAGTTTAAGATGATTTTAATCTCAATAAAAGGATGATGGAAGAATACTACCCCTCAAAAGTGTGGAAACACTGTCCGTTCTGCGGTTCGCGAAATATATCATGGAAAAACGGGACGCATGAAATGTACTGCGAAACATGTTCCAAAACTTTCTATATCAATGCGGCGGCGGCAGTGATAGCCTTAATCCGCAACAGCGAAGGAAAATTCCTGTTCACGCGCAGAAAACACGAACCCGCCGCAGGCAAACTGGACTTTCCGGGAGGCTTCGTCAATATCGGCGAACGTTCGGAAGATGCTGTAATAAGGGAAATCAGGGAGGAGCTTGATTTGAGTTTGACGGCAGTAAAGTATTATACTTCAATGCCAAATCGCTATCTGTACGGCGGAATTGTGTATTTCACTCTCGACTTGGTTTATATCTGCGAATGTGATGATTTCTCGGGCATGTCGGCAAACGACGATATCTCCGATTATGTCTTTATGCACCTCAATGAGCTTAATCCGGAAGATTTAGGACTGGAATCCGTTAAAAAAATAGTATCGCAGCTTGTAAATGAAGTTCCCCATTATATAGTTTTCATTCCCGTAAATAAAATAGGAGAATAAAAAAAAAGATTTACTTTTGTGCGGTGAAAACGCGATAAGTTTAAATTAATTGCAGATAATGTAAAATAGTACGAAATAAGGGATAACCCTAAAAAATCAGTAAGTATGAAAGAGTTTTTGAACATATTTTTTCTTTTGAGCATTGCGACGGCGGGCGGAGCGCAAAGTGCTTCGTGGCAGTCCGATTTCACGAAGGGCGAAACCGGCTCGATACCCGAAGGCTGGTCGCTGACAGCATTC
>JAISDR010000173.1 GCA_031264645.1 Prevotellaceae bacterium
AATCCAAGCATCTTCCAGCGCGTAAGGGCTTCGGGAATTGTAAACTCAATGGAGATTTCCCCGTTCTCGTCCGTACGCAGCTGCGGATAGAAAAACGCCGTTTCGTTGAAATTCTGGCGGGTCGCAATGTCCGGCAGAGAGAATGCTATTTCTGATGACACCGGTTCGCTGAAGTGAGATACTGTGGTTATTGTTTCGATTTTCGATTCTTTTTTCTGTATGCTAAAAGGCACTATCGTCGCTTCGTCCAAAGTCATTTTGTCCCAAATACCTCTTGTCCAGATGCCTCTAATCTGGAAATTCCCCCTTTCGTCCATGAAATGCATATACGGATAGCTAAATATTTTGGAATTGATCTCATAGTATTTACCGTAAATTCTATAGTTTGTCGGATACTGCTCATACGGATTCCAGTTAGCAAAGGAATAATTCTGCTGATAGAAACCGTTGTACCAGCCGTGTGATATGAAAGCGTCGAGGGATGCGTCGTAGAGCGTTGCGACCATTTCGGCTGTTTCCTTTTCGCCGTTTGCGTTTTTTATCTTGAGCGTCCATTTCTCCTTTTCGCCGGGCAGGAGCATGTTGCGGAATGTTGTAAATGTTATATCCAGACGCTTATTCGTATATGGCACGTTTATATTGCATGGCTTTGTGTATATCCTTCCGTCCTGAATCATCAGGAACTGAACGGTAAACCCGCCCCTGTATTCCTCCTTTATGGGGATAAGGATATGCTTCGGAGCGTCCGCAATGATAATTTTGCGTTCGACAACACGGGATTTGTGAATAATATCACAGCAGATATACGATTTTTTTCCGGTACCTCCAAGCCAGAATCCGGCATATTCCCCCGGATTGCCGGAATCTTTCGTTACCGTCAGCCAGTCGGACATGCTGCTTATAAAGGGCGGAACAGGTTTTTTCGAGGTTTTTGAGACAGGCGCTCCGGTAAGCTGAACGAAGTTTTCGTATTCGACTTCCGTACCTTCACCGTCTTTAGCCTTTATATCGACGCGATACCAGCCGGACGGAGCTTTGGCAAGCGTGGCAAGGCTGATTTTGTGGTTGCGCGAGGCCGTTTTGGAGGTGTACGAAGCTAACTGCTTCCCCGTTTCGAACTTCTCCGGACGGCCTTCGTCCCCGTAAGGGTCAAGAGGAAAATACCTTTTAAACTCCTTCCGCGACATTGCAAAGGTATCGGGCATTTCCAGCAGGCGGGGACGCAAAATCCCTTCCGGCAATTTCAGCGCAGTAAGCGTAACCTGCAGGTCGGCAGGCGTAAACTCGCCGTTCAGATTCGTTGTTGTTACCCTGAAGTTGAGAGAGTCGCGGTTTACAATACGTGCGGGAATCTGTATGTCCGCCCGCAGGTTTTTACTGCCCATGTTCACCGACAGTTTGGCGCTGTGGGTTTCACCGTTGAGGTCGGTTACGTCGGCGGTAACTTTGTAGCCGTATATCAGATTGTCGTTGCGAACGTCGCTGTCTTCGTCTTCGGCTTTAAAGTCGATTTCAAACGCGCCGTCCCTGTCGGTTGTTACTGTTCCCGATGCAATTTCGCGAAAGGGAACGGTAATCTGCGGAAGCCGCCAGTAATATGCCCTGTACCGCATCTCCCTGACGACGCGGTACTGCACTTTTGCATTGTCTACGGCATATCCTGCCAGCGCCTGAGCCTTGCCGCTTAGCCTGAGACTGTCGTTAAGGCGGTAATTTCTGCCGATCGGGTCAAATTTCACTTCAAATGTCGGACGCTTGTATTCTTCGACGCGGATATATCCGTTCCCGTATTCGGACGACAGTCTCATTTCCCCGTTCAGCAAACCCTGCGGAACGGTGAAACTGCCGGCTGCGCTTCCATATTCGCCGGTGGTATGCCTGCGGCTTTCAATGACTTTATTGTTGGCGTCCCTGAAATCCACATTTATGTTTTCATTCTTTGCAAGACTGTAGCGTTCTTTTGCATCCGTATTCATATTAAGATACAGTACTTTGTAGTAAACGGTCTGCCCCGGACGGTATATCGAGCGGTCGGTAAAGAACACCGCCTGCCGGCTCGCTTTTGAGTAATTGAAGAAGTACATTCCTTTTACATACAAGTGTCCGGAGGCGCTGTTGATTATGATTCTTTTCAGCCCGCGTTCCCTGTCTTTGCGAGGGATGGTCGCGATTCCGTTTTCATCAGTTTGCGAGATATGAATACTGTCATTGTGATAGTAAAACTCGACGCTTGCATTTTTCTCCGGCATGCCTGTTTTTGCATTTGCCACATATATTTCGTCCGTTTCGCTTCCGCGCGATGCGATATCCAGCGGCGAAACCTGTATCACTGAACATGCTACACCGCTATCTCTGTCGGGATATCCGGGTACGGATGCAGTAATCACGTAAAACCCCTGTGGCAGTCCGTCAATCATTATTTCCGCCGAATGTTGCCGGTAATCGCCTTTCAGCGGCACTGCGATTTCCTTTGTTGCCACAGGCTTTCTGTTTTTCAGACTCTCAAGCGCTCCACTGTAGTCTCCGTTCATGTAATATTCACGGTCAACGCTGTAGATTCGCAGATATACCCTGTCGGTGTTCACGTATTTCACCAGCGCCATCATCGGCGAATCGGGATACTGCAACTGCATGATGGATATGATTCTGACTGAAGGCTGACAAAGTTTCTCCTTCAGTATCTTCGCCGATTCGACTATAGTGTTTACTCCGGCGCTGTTCGCATACCGTTCAATGATTTCCGTACATAAATCGACGGCTTCCTCAGGTCTGTGCCGGAATTTGTCAGGCAGATTTTCTTCAAAATACTGCTCTCCGTACAGTAATGCCAGAGCATAAGCGGCATAAGCCCGTTCGGCGGTTCCGGCGTATGCGTCCATCAGCGATTTCAGGGCATTTTCGTACATGACGTAGCCGTTGTTGTAGCGTCCTTTCTCATATACGTATTTTAAGCGCTCAATGTCAATGCTGAGCAGGGCTGCGTCGCTGCTGTTTTCCTCCAAACGGAACTTCAGCAGTTTCTGATACATGTTGATGACATTATATTCGGCAGACAGGCTGTCCGGCGTTTCGATTCTGTAATTGACAAAGGTGTTTACGTCGGCAAAGTATTCGGGTCTGTCCGGAACAAAAGACTGCTGCGGAAGAACGACCGAAGCTTCCTCCCTGAACGTCCTGATTGTACTGAAGGTCAGAAAATCGTACAGCGTGGGGAAGACTATTCTTTTCAGCGTATGATTTATTTCGTAGTTTACAATTTCCCTGTAATCGTCGAGAGGCGTCCGTTTCAGAGTTTCTTCGTCCTGTATCGAGAGTTTGTAGCATTTCAGGGTTTCTTCAAACAGGCGTGTGATGTCCCAGGTTTCCATATCGCTGTCTGCAACGGCAGTCCGCGTACGCGAGCCTGTTTGCCATTTTACGGCAGTATAGTATTTCTTGTAAATACTGCCCATCATGGCGTATATTATTGATTTCGCAGGCTGCGGCAACAGTTCGGGTTCCTGTTTCAGCGAATCAATGGCCGCCTGTTCGCCGTACAGGTCAATCTGGTTGGCTGTACGGTATATAATCGCCCTGACCGCCGCGATATAATCTCCGTTGGACATTGCATGTTTGTAAACTTTTACAGCTTCGTCCAGCGCCGACTTGTTATGAGCCATCTCCATCAATGAAAATATTTCTCTCCATTTACCGGAATAATCCGTATTCTGCGACAGTAAACCGCCATGTATAAAACTGACAAGTGTAAATAATAATAGTATACGTTTCATAACTTTAATTTTTATGGGAACAAAAGTAATGCTTTTTCATTACATAAACCGAATTTTATTTGAACTTATCATTTTATTGCAACTGTATTTTTCGTAAAAACAAGCCTGCGGGCTTCTCCGAGAAGCCTGGTCGACTCTTTTAGAAGCCCGCGGGCTTCTCCGAGAAACCTGATCGAGTCTTTTAGAAGCCCGCGAGCTTCTCCGAGAAGCCTGATCGAGTCTTTTAGAAGCCTGCGAGCTTCTAAAAGAAGCTTTTCAAAACCAGTGAGATCTAAGATATGACTTTTTCATCAGCTTCAGCTGACGGATAAAGAAGATTTTTGCAAGGATATAGCCTTGCTTTTAACTCGCAGCGAAAACGCTACGTCGAGCGAAGCCTCACTCTTAGTTTTTCACTCTTATCCTCGTCCCCTCGCTGTGTGAAGAAAATTCGGGGGCGTACATGCACTGGAACGTTGTGATTCCGTTTGACTGTCCGCCTGCATGACTTACCCTCAAATCGTATTCGAACAC
>JAISDR010000259.1 GCA_031264645.1 Prevotellaceae bacterium
GTTCGCTGTAACGCCCTATAGGTGTCGGAAGAAAGAAAGTCGGCAAGCGCGCTGTCAAAATCCTTATGCTCGCGTTCTGCGAGAATAGTCGCTATCCGCTCAATTTTGAACATCATGTCGAGCGTAATATCTTCGTTTCTGTAAGTATATTTAGTTTCCATAAACAGTTCATTTTAAACGCTGTTTAAGTACGTCGTCGGCAAAATAAAAACTCTCGTCGAGCGGTTGAGTGTGCAGGGCATTGTAGTGTTTGCGTATCAGCGTATTGATTCCGTTTTCCCGGAAAAGGGTAAATGCATCCCCCGTCGATAATCCGTACTTCCAGGCATATTGTTCGACAGCTACTACAATCATTAAATTTTCGTCTTTTTGTCGCTTCGTCATATTTCCCTAATTAAATTCGTCATATTCTCTCAATTAAAATTGATGGTGCAAAGTTATACATATTTTAAGCAATCAAAAAAATATCTCTAAATTTGCAGCCGTGTTAGCTTGTTTGGATTATGATTAATACATTTGAAACTAAGGACTTTTCGAACATCGTGATGGTTGGAGATAAGATTTTAATCAAGCCGGAAACGGAAAAAGACCGTACAAAAAGCGGTTTATATCTTCCGGCGGGATTGTCCGAAAAAGAAAAAGTATTGAGCGGTTATGTGATTAAAACCGGTCCGGGATATCCTGTTCCCTCAATGCAGGACGAGGATGAAGCGTGGAAATCAAAGGATAACAGCGGGGTGAAATATTTGCCCCTGCAAATCAAAGCCGGCGATTTGGCAGTATTTTTACAAAACAGTGTCTGGGAAATATTTATGAACGGGGAAAAGTATTTTATCGTTCCTAATTCTTCTGTGCTTATGTTGCTTAGAAACGAAGACCTGTTCTAAACAGTTTATTTTGGAGATACAGAAATTAATAGAACAAATTTGCTCGCAGGACGGCTTCCATAAAATCCTGTCGAAAATAGAAGCCGGCGAAAAGGATATAAACCTGAAGAATATCGTTGGCTCGCTGGACGCTTTTCTGTCCGCCGGCGTGATAAAGCAGAGGAAAGGCATTCACCTGTTTGTCTTTAACGACAGCGACAGGGCGGCGTATTTCTATAACGACCTCTACAAACTGCTGCATCCTGCGGTTAAGGATGATGACGAGGACAACAACAACATTTCCGCCGACGACGTGCTGTTTTTCCCTTCTTCGTTTAAGCGGAGCAGCAAATACGGAAAAGAGGATTTTTCACAAATAGTTCAGCGTACTCAAGTTATAGAACGGATAAAGAGACGTCCCGATTTGCTTGCACTTGTAACGTATCCCGAAGCTATTGCGGAGACAGTGCCTTCGGACAGTTCATTGAAAAAAAACACCTTGAATCTTACCGTCGGCGAAAAGCCGGGGATAGACTTTGTGAAAGAAGTATTTGAAGCGTACGGTTTCGAGCGTTCCGATTTCGTGTACGAACCGGGGCAATACGCTGTAAGAGGCGGTATTGTAGACGTCTTTTCGTTTGCGTCCAACAAACCGTACCGTTTGGAGTTTTTCGGCGACGAAATCGAAAGTATACGGAGCTTTGACATTAATACCCAGTTTTCCGACAGCAAGCTGAAATCGGCTGTAATCACCTCAAATATCAGGAATATAGCGAAAGGCGGCAATATCCCGTTTCTGGATTTTGTTCCCGAAAACACAGTTGCATGGCTGGAAAACAGCAGTACAACCGCCGATATAATCGACCGTTTGAACGATGAGCAGTCCTCTCGCAAACAGGACGAAGATGCGGCAAGTCCTCCCGAACTGATCAGCGCCAAAACATTCAAATCGTCTTTAAATAAGCTGATATCCATACATCTCAATTCCTCAACGTCGAAAAACAGCATATCTTTCAGTTCGACGCCCCAGCCGGTGTTCAACAAGAAATTCGACATGCTTGCCGCAGATATAATCAGCAAAACCAAAGCGGGTTACACTGTGCTGATAGTTGCGGGAAACGTAAACCAGTCCGAGCGGCTGCGCAATATTTTCGATTCGGTATCGAAGGAAAGCGTCCGGTTTTCATCTGTCAATACATCCATATATGAGGGGTTTATCGATAAAAAAACAAAAATCTGCTGCTACACCGATCACCAGATATTCCAGAGATATCACCGTTACCGGATACGCGGAGAGGTAAGCAAAAGCAACGCTCTTACGCTTCAGGAACTTACAAGCCTCAACGTGGGCGATTATGTCGTGCATATCGACCATGGAATAGGTATCTTCGGAGGACTTGCCAGGATGGACGTGAACGGTAAACTGCAGGAAGTCATAAGGCTGACATACAGGGACGGGGATACGATTTTCGTACGACTGCAGGGCTTGCACAGAATATCGAAATACAGGGGACACGAAGGAGCTGTGCCGGTCATACACAAGCCGGGTTCGGGCGTGTGGAACCGTCTGAAACAGACGGCAAAAAAGAAAATCAAGGATATTGCCGCAAACCTTATCGTTCTGTACGCCAAACGCAAGGCAAGCGAGGGATTCGCATATTCGGCTGATTCTTTCGTACAGCACGAACTCGAAGCGTCGTTTATTTACGAAGATACTCCCGACCAGTACAAGGCGACAAAAGCGGTGAAGGAAGACATGGAACAGCCATATCCCATGGACAGGCTGGTGTGCGGCGACGTGGGATTCGGGAAAACGGAGGTCGCAATACGCGCCGCTTTTAAGGCTGTAACCGACGGCAAACAGGTTGCAATACTGGTTCCTACGACTATCCTTGCGCTTCAGCACTACAAGTCGTTCCGCTCGCGATTGGAGGAATTTCCCGTTTCCATTGATTTTATCAGCAGAATGAAATCGCCAAAAGAAATAAAACTCTCTCTGGAAAAACTCGAAAAGGGAAAAACGGATATTATGATAGGCACGCATCGACTGCTGAATCCGGATGTGATATTCAAAGACCTGGGATTGCTGGTAATCGATGAGGAACAGCGGTTTGGAGTTTCGTCAAAGGAAAAAATACGCCAGAAGAAAATCAATGTCGATACCCTGACGCTGACCGCTACGCCCATTCCGCGAACCCTGCAGTTCTCGCTGCTCGGGGCGCGCGACCTTTCGGTGATAAATACGCCGCCGCCAAACAGGATTCCGATTACTACGGAAGTGCATACTTTCTCGGAAATAATTATAAAAGACGCTATTGACTACGAATTTCAAAGAGGCGGGCAGGTGTTTTTCATCCATAATAAGATAAAGGATATTCTGGAAATAGAAAATATTGTGAAACGCATATCGCCCGGGGTGAGGACAGTGGTCGCTCACGGTCAAATGGACGGACACAAACTGGAAGAAATCATGACCGACTTTGTGGATGGACAGTACGATGTGCTGATTGCAACGACAATAATCGAATCGGGCTTGGATATTCCCAATGCCAATACCATTATAATCAATCAGGCGCAGAATTTCGGACTGAGCGAACTCCATCAGCTGCGGGGACGTGTCGGACGAAGTAACAGAAAGGCGTACTGCTATTTGCTTGCTCCTCCCGAAATCATTCAAACGCCCGCCGCCCGCCGCCGCCTGAATGCGATAGAGGAATTTTCAGACCTCGGCAGCGGATTCAATATCGCCATGCAGGACCTGGACATACGCGGAGCCGGCAATCTCCTTGGCGGCGAACAGAGCGGCTTTATTACGGAAATAGGTTTCGAAACATATCAGAAAATACTGAGCGAGGCGCTGATGGAACTGCGGGAAGAATATCCAGCCGAAGGAGGATGTGCGCCGGCGGAGACGACTTTCGTTGCCGACTGTCAGATAGACAGCGATATCGACGCTAATCTGCCCGACGAATATGTGTCGAACAAGGCGGAAAAACTGCGACTGTACAGGGAAATCGACAGTCTCGAAAACGACGAACAGCTAACTGTCTTCAGAAACGAACTGATCGACCGTTTCGGTCCTTTGCCCAGGGAAGCCGAAGAACTGCTGCAGGGCGTGATTCTGCGCAAACGCGCAATAAAATTGGGATTCGAACGTGTAATGTTCAAAAACAAACTTATGTTTTTGTATTTCCCCTCAAACCGTCAGTCGCCGTACTATGCTACTCCCGTCTATTTCAAAATATTGAATTACATCCAGCAGGATTCCGAAAAGTTCAAACTGAAAGAAAGCAACCTCAAACTCTCGCTGCTCGTCAGGGAGGTCAAATCACACCGGGAAGCCGCCGAAATACTGAAATCAATCGAAAATTGAGAACTGTATTTTAACATTCTTTTGGACTTGTTATACTTGCAAACAAATTTGACTTAAATATGTAACCTGTTATCACAAAGGATTTTTTTATCTTTTCTTTGAACAATATCTTGTTAACGTAAGTTAATGTCAAGGTTTTAATGATTAAATATTGTTTTCTTTGCACTCGGTTAATACAACTGATTAATGAAATATATTTGTTTAATAATATTAACAGTTTTGTCCTCTGGTTTTGGGATGGCTCAGAAAGGAAAAGTTCTGAATGCTTTTGGTATTTCAGTGCCGGTCTATGAGATTCACGGCATTGATGTTTCGAGGTATCAGGAAAAAATCGACTGGCAGGAAATCTCTAACTTCAAGAGCGGGAAAGACAGTCTTGGTATAACTTTCGCTTTTGTGAAGGCAACGGAAGGGCAATCTCTACTCGACAAATATTTCAACTATAACTGGCGGGAAACCAAAACAAACAATATAATAAGAGGAGCATACCATTATTATAAACCCAACACAAAATCAAGTTTGCAGGCGTCCAATTTCATCAAACATGTCAAAATGCAGGCAGGCGATCTCCCGCCGGTACTTGACATCGAAGAAATTGGAATACTCGGTGGAGACAACATGAAAAGGGGGATTAAAAACTGGTTGAATATTATCGAAAAACATTATGGCGTCAAGCCTATAATATACACAAATGTAAATTTTTACGAGAATTATTTGTCGGGAAAGGAATTTAAGGGCTATCGATTCTGGATCGCTCATTATACAAAAACAGTTCCCCGTGTCAATACCGACTGGATTTTCTGGCAATACAGCGACAGGGGCAGAATTAAAAATATCCGTTCCAAAGTCGCCCTGAATGTACACAAGGGAAGCAGGGAAGAACTGCTATCTATCTGCCTGTAAATAACGCTTGCCGACAGTAAAAACCGACAATTATCCAAAAGTTTCTGTCTAACAATTATGATTTGTTGAACTTTACGGCATTAGCCTGTGCGGATGGCATTATCAGTATATCGTTTATGCAGATATGTTCCGGCAAGTTTACTATGTAGCTTATTATTTCGGCTATATCTTTTGCCTTTAGCGATTTATAGCCTTCGTAAACTTTTTTTGCCCTTTCGGCGTCGCCTTTGAATCTAACTGTAGAAAATTCGGTTTCCGTAGCTCCCGGACAGACATTTGTAACCTTTATTCCACTCTCCAGCATATCGATACGCATGGATCTGCTCAGCGCGTCAACCGCATACTTTGTAGCGCA
>JAISDR010000261.1 GCA_031264645.1 Prevotellaceae bacterium
CGAGCTTTTCTGCAAATTATTTTAAATGCACAATAAAAAATAATTAATAATTTTGCGCTCTTTAATGTAACAGGAATACACTCAAAAAAACTGCGACAATGGCGAAAAAGAAAAGAAAAGTTAATTTGCACGCTCAGCAAAAAATACAGGCGGCACATCTCAAAAAACTGTATATGGAACGCTTGCGCAAACTGTGCACGCTGATAGGCAATGGCGAACCGCTGTTTGATTTACTGCCACAGCATGTTCTTGACTCTGTTTATATATCCCGCGGAGGTTCCATAAAAATCAGTGTGGCAAACAATGTGAAAATTACCAAACGTCTTGTCAAAATAATGCATACCCATTTGGAAGAGATGATAAAAAAAGAATCTGTCGACCTGATGCTGCCCGGCGACAATAAAACTGTCAGCATTACTGATTATCATCAGGTAATGATGGCGCTCGAATTTGCATTGATATCGGAAGGCGAAAACTTCCAATTTGCAGGAAAAGAAAACTTCCAGTTTGCAGGAAGAGAAAAATTCGACGCCTGTTTCGCAGTACGCGAAGCCAGGTATGTAGAGTACTACAAAAAGTTCACTAACATCATTATAGCTGCATGCTTCACATACAGCGACCTGAGCAGGCACGCGCTGTACACCTACGAATACGGTCCGTACATCGGGGAAAAGCCCGGTATGGTATATCATCTGATAACACTGGATACCTGGCCGCTGGATGTACGCTATGTGGACACGGGCGGAGATCGCTTTCAGGTAATTCAGACAGGCTTGATAATTTATAATAACGCAAAGCCAAGTCTTGCTCCGACAACAGTTTCGATGAGACGGCTGCTGCAAAAAGACTCCTCCGGGAAAAAAACATTTCCGGTTTACATTCGGCAACATGCCATCGACCGTGTAATACAGCGGCTGAACTTAACTGTGCCGGGCGTCGTCCAGTCAATTATACAGTGTGCCTTCAAAGCCAGAAACATCGGCAAAATTATCCGCGATGGAGACATGTTTCTCGTTGAAACTTGCCTCTTCAACACTAAATACAATAAAGTAGGGTACTTTGTCGGGATGCTCGTCGACGAAATGTTCGTAATCGTTACCTTCCTCCTTATTACGCACAAAAACACGCCCGAAGGACGGAAACTTGCACAACTCGCCGAACAGCAGTGCAAAGACACGGCTTTCCTTGCAATTGACGACCTGAAAACGCTTGTCAATTCGAATGTTTTAAATGACCCGTGCATTTTCAAGATATTCTGGGAAGCCGGATGCGAATCTATCCTTACAATAAAGGACGCGTGTAGCAGAGGAGTTTATGACTGGCTACAGGGCGTCGTACGGGAGACCGAACATACAAAACTTGTAGCCGAATACATGCAGCTGGGAGACAGCGACAAGGATTATTTTAGCGCTTAACGCCGACTCCGGCTGTCATCTCACGGGAAGCGGGGAAATCAGTCGGGTACTCCCAGTCGTTTCCAAACGAGCGGGTAATGGTTAAACGTTTCCAAACGCAGGAATTGTTCAGGAGGTCTGAACAGCGCTGCCCAGACCCAGACCCCTGAACCGAGCCGTCCATACCTCCTGAACCGAAGCTCATAACTTTGACCGGGTGCAAATAATAAATCCGCGTCCCGGTTGGCTTCAAGCGCTTTGGAGATGGTTTCCTTTGAATTTTTACATCTGATGTCGGCCAAACCTGCAAGTTTAACGGTATCGCGTTTGCCTGAAAGAATTGCAGACAGGATTTCCAGTCCCGATTTGCCCGTAATATCCCGAAGTACTAATTAGTGCTTCCGAAGTACTAATTAATCGTCGCCAGGATTCATGTATTCGGTAATCAGGTCGGAGATAATATTTTTGGGAGATGATTTGTCCAACAGATACATCATATCATTGTCGGTACTGATTTTTTCGCACAATTCCAGAATTGAGCCACAGCCGGCGTCGCGAAACAGCTTGCAAATTGTCTCGTTTTGCGTTATATCGGAATTTGCCAGCCCCTGCAGGGTATCGATGGAGAGGTATTTCCGGTCTTCGGTCTGCAGTCCGCTTAGCTGCGACAGTTTGTCGCCTTCGGGCGTGCCGCCGTTGGTAAGCAGCAGGAAGGTGCGGATGAGTATGACGCTGTCGGTTATCTCGGCAAGGAGATATCCGATTTTCAGTTCGCTGGCGAAGCAGGCGATCAGCGCCCGGTTTTTCGCTATCGAGATAATTTCCTTGCGTATCAGGGCTCCTATCAGAATAATGGTGTTGAACGCCGGCAATACAAGCCCGAGCCGTTCTTTCATGCGGTCGAGCGCGTGCTGCTGGACGTAAACCGGAAGTCCCAGCTTGGAGAAGTGGGAGTTCATGTTCACGTGCATTTCGTCCGGCGACAGCTTGAAGTGGTGAAGTTTCGGCTGGCTTTCCGCCGAGTAAAACACCAGGCCCACCTGTATGGCGGAATGTGTTTCGCCGTTGACGGATACCTTTCGTATTTCCAGAGGATAGGCTCCAATAATAATCTTTTGATGCAGCCTGAAATCCTGTTTCATGAATTTTGCTATTTCCCTTGTGCTTGAAGTGTTGTCGCTGTCCGAGGCTGAGATGGCAGTTTCGAGCTTGTAGGTGTGGAGGTATTTGTTCCCTATATCGTCAAAGAAACAGCAGGCTTGAGTGCATATGCTCTCTATTCCTTTTTCGTAGGCCTCTTCGCGTTCATACCGCATTTCGGCAAATTTGGCGAACCGTTCCTTGCCCGGATAATTACTTATGGTCTGGCATGCGTGATATTCGAGCGCCATGCCTACCAGCAGGTAATCGGCAAAAGTTATCATTTGCCCGCTTCCCTTCACCACTTCCAGCTTCATGGAAGCCTGAGATGATTTGATGATTTTTACAAGGGCGTCCATCATTCGTTTCTGGACTTTAAGCCCTTCGGCGGTTACTATCTTGAGCGGGGCGCCCCGTAGCATGTAGAGGAATGATCTGTCCAGCGGGGGAATCTGCTGGAACAGCGTCTCGCCTCCTATTTGAGTGCACAGGTTTTGCAGTTTTTCCATAAAGAAATTCCTGTACTGCGCTTCCTGCAGTTTTTGCTGTTCGACAGGGTTTACGTATTTTTTCTTTCTTGCGTGTTTTTTCTTTGACATAGAGTTTTGAATTTATTCTGTTTTTCTTCCAACTTCTGACCGGAACCATTCGCAATCGCAAAATCCCGTTCGTTTTTCCAGATCAATGCCTCCGCAAAAGCAGACATAACGCCAGAAAACGACAGCCGCCAACTGCCTGACTTCCGGACTGGACATTTCATGTAACTTTCCATTCAGCACACTCATAATAAATCGCGTAACATTATAACTGCGTATTAATTTCAGAGATGCTGTGTCCGTTTCGGCAGGAAAGTTATCCAGAACAGTTTCTTCAAAGAAATCGCCCATTTTTTCAAGCGTCGACTGTCGCTCGGGCGTGAAATCCGTATAGTTTGCCAGTATCGGCAGGAAAGTTATCGGACTCAAATTACAGGCCGAATCTGCTTCCGATTGCGAATACGCAAAGGCAAAAGGAAAAAGACTTAGATAAAACGCAACTGTCACTGTTTTCATAACTCCAAAGTTTTACATTTAAATTGTCTATTATCAATTTTACGGGTACAAAGGTAGCATTTTTTTATTATATATATATTCAGAACTCCAAAACAGTCGACAAAAAAAATATTTATCTGCGATATTAAAAAAAACAATTAAATTTGAGCCCGATTTTGTTTGCTGATTTATATAAAATAAACAACAAGAAGAAAATGTATATTAATTAAATAGAACTATATAGTCATGATGGTTAACAGGAGGTCTTTTATAAAATATTCTTCCGCGCTTGCGGCGGGAATGACAGTCAGTTCGCTGGTCGGCAGGGCGTCGGCGGCTAAAGTTTCGGCGAATGACACAATAAA
>JAISDR010000277.1 GCA_031264645.1 Prevotellaceae bacterium
ATACTGATAATCAAATAATGTTCCATTGGTATCATAATTTGAATACTTTTTGATTAATTCCTGATTTTTTAAAATGCAATAATATTATATTCTTATTCATATTTCATGTTTTGCTTAAATCCGCATAAACTTATAAAAACCACTACAAAACCTCATGCAGTGAAATTTCGCGGGGCAAAAGTACAAAAAATATCTAAATCTATCATTTCTTAAGTTAAGAAGGGTGTTAAAAATGATGATTTGTTGAAAAATTTTGCGTCCTGTTTTTTTGTGTAATTCGTGGATAAACGGACCTGATACAGTAACCCTGTCTCCCGGCTTGCGCGAAAAGACATACGACGAGCAGACGCCCGGATTAACATTTGCAAACGCATTCGCCGTCCTGTCCCATGGGGGAGTAGCGATACGGATGTTCAGCATGACGATATTTCCTTCGGCGGGGTGGTTTGCCATTGAATATGCACGGAAAGTGCTTTCGGGATTTTTCATTTTCAAGTCCCATATTTTCATGGCGTCCCAGTCCTCGCGGTACTCCTGTTCGACGTCTATATCCTTCGAAAAGTCCACCTCGCATGGCGGGATATCAATCTGTATATATCCTCCCGACTTGAAATTCAGCGTTTCGCCTTCGGGCAGCTTGACCACAAACTCCTTAATAAACGTAGCCACATTCCTGTTGGAAACGACCTCGCATTCCCATTTTTTGATACCCAGAACCTCTTCGGGCACGCCGATCTTAATATTTTCCTTGACTTTCACCTGACAGCCCAGACGCCAGTTGTTCTGCTGCTGTTTACGGGTAAAGAATCCTGTTTCGGTAGGCAAAATTGTTCCTCCGCCCTCGAACACCTGACATTTGCACATTCCGCAGGTTCCGCCGCCTCCGCAAGCCGAGGGCAGGAATATCCTGTTATTTGAAAGCGTTGCCAGAATCGAAGAGCCGGGGGGCGTTTCGATATCTTTTTCTCCATTGATATTCAGTATTACGGAGCCGGAGGGCGAGAGTTTAGCCTTGGCAAAAAGCAGAAGCCCGACCAGTATTAAAATAAGCAGCAGGAAAACCACTATAGCCGAGATAATTATCAGGGAATTATCCATAATTGTACAATTTATTTCGTTTTAATCTATTTTTATTTCTATACCTGAAAAACTCATGAAAGCAATAGCCATCAGTCCGGTGACTATGAACGTTATACCCAGTCCCTTCAATGCCGGAGGCACTTTCGAGTAGGTCATTTTTTCCCTTATTGCCGCAATGCCGACAATCGCCAGCATCCAGCCTATTCCCGAGCCAAGCCCGAAGGACGAAGCCTCCGCAACGGACGAATATTCACGCTCCTGCATGAAAAGCGAAGCTCCCATCACGGCGCAGTTCACCGCTATCAGGGGTAAAAAGATGCCCAGCTGATTGTACAGCGCCGGCGTGAATTTCTCGACAATCATTTCGAGCACCTGCACTATCCATGCTATGACTGCAATGAACACGATGAAGCTGAGGAAGCTGAGATCGATATCCCGGTATTCGTCGCCGAGCCACGACAGCGCTCCCGACTGCAAAAGATACACGTTTATCAGATAATTTACGGGTACAGTAATCATAAGTACAAAAACAACCGCGATGCCCAGCCCCATGGCTGTACTTACTTTCTTGGAAACGGCTAAAAACGAGCACATCCCCAGAAAGTAGGCAAAAATCATGTTGTTAATAAAGACTGACTGTACGAATATATTTATAAAATTTTCCATACCTGTTATTTTTCAAGAAGTTTATTATTAACCGAACGGTGCACCCATATAATTACTCCGAGGAGTATCAGGGCGGCAGGCGGCAGTACCATCATGCCGTTGTTTTCGTAAAAGCCTCCCGCGTTCACGTAAAACGATTCGGGGACAATCCGGATTCCGAACAGGGTGCCCGATCCTAAAAGTTCGCGGAAAAAGGCGACTATCACCAGAATCATTCCGTAACCCGCGCCGTTGCCGAAGCCGTCAATCAGCGAAGGCAGGGGCTTGTTTCCGAGGGCGAACGCTTCTATGCGTCCCATTATGATGCAGTTGGTAATAATCAGACCAACGAATACCGAAAGCTGCTTGCTCACTTCGTAAACGTACGCCTTCAGCAGCTGGTCGACAAGTATAACGAGCGCGGCAACGACAACCAGCTGCACGATTATACGTATGCGGTTGGGTATTGTGTTGCGCATCAGCGATATTATGAAACTCGAAAATCCCGTTACCACCGTAACCGACAAGCCCATAACTATCGCCGGCTGCAGTTTTACCGTAACAGCCAGCGCCGAGCAAATGCCAAGCACCAGAACGGTTATCGGATTACCGGCGTTGAACGGGTCGGTAAAAAGTCTAAGGTTCTTTGCTGAAAATAAAGGTTCTTTTTCGCTCATATTCTATTTATTTTGTTTTTGAACATCAAAAAATTTCGTATAGTTCGAAAGGCAGTCGAGCAGCATTTTGCCCACAGCCTTGCTTGTGAGCGTGCCTCCGGTTATGCCGTCGACTATGTAGTCGTCCAGCGTAACGCTGCCGCTTTTGACAACACCGACGGACGTGAATTTGCCCTCGCGGTATATTTTTTTGTTTGCAAACCGTTTCTGGAATGAAACATCGGCGATTTCGGCGCCCAGACCCGGAGTCTCGCCCGCATGGTCGAAAACGGCTCCGTAAACGGTGCTGAAATCGTCTTTCAGCGAGATGTATCCCCAAATCGCGCCCCAAAGTCCTGCGCCGCGTACGGGGATGATATACTGTTTGCTGCCGTTATCGCTGCATACAAAAACGGGGAGCAGCCTATCCTTTTCCGGCTTTTTCAGTTCCGCCTTCAAATCCACATTAAAAGCGTCGCCTTCAGTCTTTTCTCCGTTTATATTTATCAAAAACGCCTCGACGATATATTTCTCATATTCGTTTTCGACATAAGTGTTTTTATCATCCGCTTTATTGGCGTCAATAGCTTTTCCGACTGAAGTGAGGATATTCATTTTCTTTTCGATCTCCTTGTTCCTTTCCTGCGGAGTCTTGAGCGCGCCGGAAGCTACAGCCAGAAGCGCGGCTACGATTATCACCATAATTGCCGAGTACACAAGCGTATAAATATTACTGTCTCTATTCATTTTTCTAATTTTTATTGCTTCAGGAAACCAATTCTTTATTCTGTTTTACACGACTGTCGACGCGTTTGCGACGGCGGCGTATGTTTGCCGCAACGACGTAATGGTCGATCAGCGGCGCAAATGTATTCATCAGCAGGATAACCAGCATTGTACCTTCGGGATACGCGGGATTGAACACGCGTATCAGCA
>JAISDR010000014.1 GCA_031264645.1 Prevotellaceae bacterium
TCATACCCTCACCTGTCCGTTACCTTCGACAACATACTTGTATGTAGTCAATTCGTTCAGAGCCATTGGACCGCGGGCGTGCAGTTTCTGAGTACTGATACCGATTTCCGCGCCAAATCCGAACTGTGCGCCGTCGGTGAAGGCTGTCGATACATTGGAATACACGCAGGCAGCGTCAACAAGCTGAACGAACCTGCGAACCGTCTCGGCCGATTCGCTGACAATACATTCGCTGTGTCTTGAACTGTAACGGGCAATGTGTTCAATCGCTTCGTCAAAGGATGATACGGTACGGATACTCATTTTGTAGTCAAGAAATTCGACGCCGTAACTGTCTTCCGCGGCATGTCTGAGCAGCGTGTCCGGATATTGTCCCGACAGGCTGTCGTACGCCCGGCTGTCGGCATATACAATCACCTGCCGGTCTTTCAGTTTGCGGCATATAAAGGGCAAATCGTCCAGCCGGTCTGCGTGAATAATCAGGCAGTCAAGAGCATTGCATACGCTTACCCGCCGTGTCTTTGCATTGTAAACTATCTCGCATCCCTTTTCCCTGTCGCCGTCTCTGTCGAAGTATGTATGGCAAATGCCCGCTCCCGTTTCGATTACGGGAATACGGCTGTTTTTCCGGACAAAGTCAATCAGCGAGCTGCTTCCGCGGGGAATAATCAAATCGACAATGCCGACGGAATTTAGCAGAACATGCGTTGATTCGCGATCGACGGGCAGCAGGGTACATGCGGCAGTATCAAGCCGGTAGCTTTTCAGGACTTCGTGTATGACGTCGACCAGGGCAATGTTCGAAAATTCGGCGTCCGATCCACCCTTCAGCACGCAAACATTTCCACTTTTCAGACACAGCGAAAAAACGTCAAACGTCACGTTCGGACGGGCTTCGTAAATAATTCCCACAAGCCCGAACGGTACGCTAAGCTTGCTTACAGTCATCCCGTTAGGACGAACTGTGCTGCTCAGTATCTTCCCGACGGGAGACTCCAGATTTGCCACGGTTCTCATGTCTCCGGCAATACCGGCAAGACGTTCTTCCGTCAGTTTCAGCCGGTCGTATTTGGGATTGTCCGGACTCATTCGCGACAGGTCGGATGCATTGGCGTCCAGCACGGCAGCCTGATTTTTCA
The DNA here is from genome assembly GCA_031264645.1 of Prevotellaceae bacterium. Lineage (GTDB taxonomy): Bacteria > Bacteroidota > Bacteroidia > Bacteroidales > UBA932 > JAIRLF01. The sequence goes on from JAISDR010000014.1 coordinate 1,140, forward strand.
GCAGAGCGTCGGCAGTGTCCAGAAGTATACGCCCGACAGTCTCATCGTCCGGTTTAAGCGGCGAACGCGAGGCCGCCAGCGCTTTCGAAAGCATATCATGTACATTCATAGTCTTACATTTTAAAACAAATACAAATAATCGTAGTGAATCAAAGGCTTTATATCGCGCGCGCCTATCAGACGCTCGGCTTCCGACTTTCCGTATGCGGCGCAGCCTACGCCAATCTGTTCCCCGCTCTCGTTCATTATCCGCACAATGTCGTCCTTTTCGAAATCGCCGGCGATTTTAACAACCCCGACCAGAAGGATACTTGTCGCCTTCGGACATTTCAGGGCTTCAGCCGCTCCGCTGTTGATGTGCACCTCTCCCCTGGCAAATCCTTCGGAGTGGGCAATCCATTTTTTAAGACTGCTCGCCGGTCTGTCCGAGGGTTTAAAGAGCGTATGCGGCGCCGAACTTTCCTTTTTCATCAAGTCGGGCAGAATATCGTTTCTCCTGCCATTGGCAATGATTACGCTTATGCCTTCGTCGGCTACCCTGCGGGCAATATGGCACTTGGTCAACATTCCTCCCCTGCCGAACGGGGATTTGGAAGTCTGTACGTAGCGGCTCAAATCGCGCTCTTTCCCGACTTCGCGGATTATCGAGGAATCGGGCGATTCGGGATTGCCATCGTAAATGCCGTCAACATCGCTAAGTATGATTAAGGCGTCCATTTTCATCATGCTTGCAATCAGGCCCGACAGTTCGTCGTTATCGGTAAACATCAGTTCGGTAACGGAAATCGTATCGTTTTCGTTTACTATAGGTATAACTTTGTTTTCAAGCATGATTTCCATGCAGTGTTTCTGATTCAGATAATGTTTCCGGCTGCTGAAATTTTCTCTGGTAGTCAAAACCTGTCCGCAGGTTATACCCTGTTCGCGGAACAGTTCGTAATAGCGGTTTATCAGTTTCGCCTGCCCTACAGCGGAATAAAGCTGCCGGGCAGATACCGTATCCAGTTTTTTCCCGACATTGATTTCACCCCGTCCCGAAGCGACGGCGCCGGAAGATACAAGTACAATCTTCAGTCCGTGCCTGTGCAGTTCCGCAATCTGGTCGACTATGGCGGACATGCGCGTGATGTCCAGTCTCCCGTCCCCGCGGGTGAGGACATTGCTCCCTACCTTTATCGCTATTCTTTTATATTGAAACATTTCAGCGTGTAAATTATGTGCTTGCTTTAAGCCCCCGAATGACCGAGGCAGTAAATCCGGATACTTCCATCTCGTTTAATCCTCTGATAGTGATACCTCCCGGAGTAGTTACCTTGTCAATCTCCGCTTCGGGATTGCTTTTGTTTTCAATCAGCAAATCAATTGCGCCCTTCACCGTATTTACCACAATCGACTGTGCTTCCTGAGGATAGAAACCCAGTTCAACCCCGCCTTCGATTGCCGCCCTGATGTACCTCAAAGCAAATGCTATCCCCGAAGAAGCGAGAGAAGTTCCCGCCGCCATCAAGCGTTCTTCCACAAGCATTACATTTCCCAGCTCCCTGAAAATCCGCGATACAAGAGCCGACTGTTCATCGGAAGCCCTGTACGCCGATATAAACGTCATGCTGCTGCATACGGCAATGGCAGTATTCGGAATGACACGGAAAATTGCCGGCAAAATATCGTCATCCTTGGCGAAATATAATGCAAGATCCTTGAAAGTAACTCCTGCAGCTATGGATACGACAATCTGTTTTTCGTAATCAATTGCCGTTTTGATTTCATTTACGACGGATTCGACTTTCCATGGCTTCACTGCCAGAATGATTATGTCGGCGTCTTTCACAGCCTCGATATTGTTCATGGATAAAACAAAATCACAGCCCGGTTTCCGAACATTATCAAGCGCCTGTTCCGACATGTCGGTACACGTAATATCCGGAGCGACAAACATGCTCCCCTTAGCCAAACCCAAGGCAATAGCGCTACCGATATTGCCCGTTCCAATAATTGTAATCTTCATCTTTATCTTTATGTAAATTATTTTTCATTCGTCACACTTGCATAAATTGTTTGTGTCGGGAAAGCGAAATCGAGACCGGCTTCGTTGAACCTGTCAAGAATTTCGAAATTAACTTTCGAAGTGGATTCCCTTACATCAAAATCTTTTTTAATATAATAAATATAGGTAATGAGAAGCGCGGAAATTCCGAAATCGGAGAATACGGCGACAGTATTTGTTTCTATTTCATTAACATTTGCCGGTATTTTTTTGAGGATGTCGATAGCTTCCTTCATTTTCTGCGGAGTAGTGTCGTAAGTCATTCCCCAGGTTATAAGCACGCGTCTCGAAGGTTCTGCCGAAATGTTGATAACGGATGCGTCCATCAGCTTATAGTTTGGCACGGAAACAATTCGCTGTTCGTAGGTAATGATACGGGTGCTTCGGAGACCAATGTCATTGACAGTGCCTTCGAAGTTGTCGAACTGTATAATGTCGCCAAGACGGAAAGGCGCGTCGGTATAAATAGTTATGCCTCCGAAAATGTTTTTTATCGTGTCCTGTGCAGCCAGGGCAACGGACACTCCGCCGACGCCAAGTACTCCAAGAATCGAAGTGATTGCGACTCCAACATTGTTCAAAGCTGTAACAATGCCTATCGCCCAGACAATAATCAGAACGGTACGCTTTATCAGAGGCAGCAGGCGGCTGTTTATGCGACCGCCGTATTCCGTAATGAGCGAACTCAAAAATTTGGAAACAAACCACGTAACGTTTATAACTATAAGTATCTGATACGACTTCCTGATTACGTCGAATGTGCCGGCGTTCATGCTCAGGCGGGCAGCCGCGAACCAGATGGCGCCGAGTATTATCCCGAACATGACGGGTTTTTCGAGAGAATCAAGCAGTATGTTGTCAAACTGTCCCCTGCTTTTCGCCGCCAATTTCTTAAATACATTTCTGTTCAGATACACTACCAGCCTGTTGAGAATAACAGCGCCGACTATAATCAGTAATGAAAATCCCCATTCCTTGACGGAATTTCCCCACACCATTTTATCAAAAAAATTCATAACACTTTATTTTTACACTTTAAAACTAAATTTTCGAGGTGCAAAATTACATGTTTTTTTGGGATGCTGCATATTTTCTGTACTTTTGCCTCGAAAAATATTTTCAGTTTTTAAAGACAGGAGGATATATGGAAGAAAACAAGAGGCTTACAATAAAGTCGTGGGCAGAGGAAGACCGCCCGAGGGAAAAGATGATCGAAAAGGGCGCATCCGTTTTGAGCGACGCCGAACTCGTGGCTATCATCCTCGGAAGCGGCACGCGGGAAATGACGGCGGTCGATTCGGCAAAAAACCTTCTGAACGGCGCCGATAACGACCTGAACAAGCTCGGAAAGATGAGTATCCGCGATTTGCAGAAGTTCAAGGGCATAGGCGCTGCAAGAGCCGTAACGGTCGCCGCCGCAATGGAGCTGGGACGGAGAAGAAAGGATTACGGCAGGCGCGAGAGGGAAAAAATCACGCACTCGAAAGATGTTCAGGATATCTTTTATCCCCTGCTGTCCGATTTGCCCTACGAGGAGTTTTGGATGCTGTTCCTCAACAAAAGCAACAGCGTGATTACAAAGGTGAAAATCAGCATGGGCAGTACTGATCAGGCAGTCATCGACATGAAGATTATAGCAAAATCGGCTGTCGAATGTCTGGCTTCGTCGGCTATTGCCGTGCATAACCACCCTTCGGGAAACATGAATCCAAGCAAACATGACATATCCCTGACGGCGAAAATCAGGGAAGCGCTGGCGTTTTTCGGGATACCGCTGCTTGACCACATCATAATCTCGGACGACAGGTACTACAGCTTCGCCGACGAGGGAATCATTGATAATTAAGAATTAAGAATGAACAGTTAAGAATTATATGGATGATTTTTTGTTTTCGCTGAATGTTGTATTGCCGCTTTTTTTGCTGATAGCTATCGGGTATGCGATTAAACAGATTCGTTTTGTTTCGGAAGATTTTTTACTGGAGGCAAACAAGTTCGTGTTCAAGTTTCCCCTGCCGCTGATGCTTTTCCAGAACATCCGCAGTACGTTCGACGATTCGCTTGTCGTGATATTCAATACAAAACTGATTTTATCCGCATTTATCGGGATTGTCATTGTGATAGCCGTTCTTGCTGTCATTGTCCCCCTGTTCGGGAAACGCAGGGCGACGACAGGCAGTTTGATACAGGGGATATACAGGAGTAACTTTATCATTTACGGACTTCCGCTGGCGACAAGCATGTACGGCGACAGCGCTATAATACCCGTATCGATGCTTTTGGGAATGGTCATTCCGGTTTACAACATTATGGCGGTCGTTATCCTGACTGTCTTTTCGGAAACGAAATCCGACAAATCAATACCCTTTTCCCTGATTGTTAAAAACATTTTCAAGAATCCCCTGATTCTCGCCTGCATTGCGGGTTTCCTTGCCGGAAAACTGGATATTCGCTTCCCGGTTTTTATCGACAAGCCGGTGGATGAAATATCAAAAATCGCTACTCCCCTTGCATTGCTGGTGATGGGAGGACTGTTCAAATTCAAGGGATTGATGGATAATTTCCTGATGGTATTTATTGCATCCATAAGCAAACTGCTTGTCATTCCGCTGTTCGCGATGATTGCATTTGTGTGTCTTGGATTCCGGGGACTCGAGCTGGCAACATTGCTTTGCCTGTTTGCAACCCCGACAGCTGTCGCAAGTTATATAATGGCAGAAAATATGGGATGCGACGGAGAAGTCTCCGCCAATATTGTAGTGATGAGCACAGCGCTCTCTGCAATAACTATATTTATGTTCATATTTGTATTAAAGTCAATGGAATATTTATGAGAATTAGCCTCAATAGTTGGAATATTCAGAATTTTTCGCGTAAATTTGCATTTATTTTTACAACATTGATAAATGAAATTGAAGTTAGAAAATCCGATTGTTATCTTTGATCTTGAAACTACGGGCTTAAATTTAACCACCGACCGCATAGTCGAAATATCGGTAATAAAAGTGCATTCCGACGGAAATGAAGAACACAAAACCCGCAGGATAAATCCCGGAATACCGATTTCGGCGGAAGCCTCCGCCATTCACGGGATAAAGGATGAAGATGTGAAAGACTGTCCCAAATTCAGGGAAATTGCAAAAAGTCTGGCGGCTTTTATCGAAGGCTGCGATATGGCTGGATACAATTTGATTAAATTCGACATACCGCTTTTAGCCGAGGAGTTTCTGCGGGCGGGGGTGGATGTGAATTTCCGCAAAGTTAGAATCGTTGACGTACAGAACATTTTCCATAAAATGGAACAGCGCACTCTTGTCGCCGCATACAAATTTTACTGTAACAAAGCCCTGGACAATGCGCACAGTGCAGACGCCGATACAGAAGCAACCTACGAAATTTTGCAGTCACAGTTAGACCGTTATCCCGAACTGCAGAATGATGTGAAGTTTTTATCCGAATTTTCTGTTAATCTTCAAAACTTCGATTATGCCAGCAGAATTATAGCGGACAAGGATAAGGAACCCGTTTTTAATTTTGGCAAATACAAGGGGCGAAAAGTGAAGGAAGTACTGAGAATTGAGCCGACATATTATTCATGGATTATGAACGGAGAATTTCCATTGGATACCAAACGGGTTTTGACCGAGATACGTTCAACAGTTTTGCAGGGAAAACGGGGATGAAAATACTTGTAACTGCGGCGACTCTCAGCGAATTGCATTTTATCAACAGCAGCGATAGCGTAAGTCTTGCAAATATGGGGATAGGCGTTGTTTCCACAATGTATAATCTCTCCAAACTTCTGAAAAACAAATACGATTTGGTTTTAAATATCGGCATTGCCGGCAGTTTTTCGAAGAAATTGAGGATGGGCGAGGTTGTTTCAGTATCTTCGGAAACTTTTGGCGATTTCGGAGTTGCCGGAAAGGACGGTTTTACCACCTGTTTCGAGGAAAATATCGTCCCGGCGGACATGTTTCCGTATTCAAACGGGGTTTTGAAATCGGTAAATGCGTGGAAAATATCCAAGGACTTGTCTGTTCAGTCCGTTAATGGCCTTACGAACAACACCGTTTCGGGGGAAGAAAGTTTAATTAAACGGATGAGAGACAAATTTTCTCCTGATATCGAAACGATGGAAGGAGCGGCGTTTTTCTATGTCTGCCTTATGGAAAACGTTCCTTTTGCCGAAATACGGGCGATATCCAATATGGTGGAATCCAGGGATAAAAGCAGATGGGATATTCTGCCGGCTATCAGAAACCTGTCGGACAAGGTTAATTTCTATTTGGACAAAATATGCTTCGAAGGGGATATATTGTAGACGCGCTTTCCTTTTTGGGCGAAACAGTCAGGGATTTTCTCGACGGGAAAAGCGGCAATCCGGAAATCGAAAGGGCGACAGCATCTTCCTGCGAAGATAATTACTGGTTTACAGAAGAAAATATATTGAAAGCTCTGGACGCCATTGCAGGCAGGATGCTGGACGGCAAAAGGCTGAATGACTGGACAAGTCGCTACTCTTTCAACAGTTCCGGTCTGTACAGGACAGGCTTGATAATGGCGGGAAATATTCCTCTGGTAGGGTTTCACGATTTTCTGAGCGTGCTGCTGGCCGGAAATATTGCAGTGATAAAGCCTTCGTCAAAGGATAAATACCTGATAAAAACTCTTTGCGGGATATTATCGGACAAGTTTCCGCCTTTGGCAGAACGTATTGTCTTTACCGACGCCAAACCGCAGAATATAAGCGCTGTTATTGCGACGGGAAGCAATAATTCTGCACGGTATTTTCGTGCGGAGTACAGGAATATTCCGTTGCTGGCACGCAAAAACCGCTACAGCATAGCCGTGCTCGACGGAACCGAAACCGGCTGCGAACTGGAGGCTTTGGGAGATGATATTTTCAGCTATTTCGGACTTGGATGCAGAAATGTTTCCAATATCTTTGTCCCCGAAAACTATGACTGGAGCCTGTTTATCCGTTCAATGGAAAAATATTCGCACGTAATGAATCATCAGGGATATAATGACTGTTTCCGGTACCAGA